>JAENIV010000088.1:2153-4578 GCA_016844295.1 Candidatus Berkelbacteria bacterium | reverse complement strand
TTTTTGAAAAACGTTTAATATTAATGACGATACCTTGAATATCTCTCCCATGAAAAGGAATTTCCACTAAAATACCCGGTTTTATCATCGGTAAAATCTCTGGCGGAATTGAATAATCAAAAATACCCTCGTCTTGTGTATTTACTTTGGGGACAATTTGAGCAATTTGCATATTTACATTGTATATCTATCAACTGTAAATCGAAATAAATATATTGGTTCGTTTGGATTAATTCCAGCCTTTTGACGGGCAATTGCGACTTGATAATTTTGATCGTCAACGCCTTCCAGGTCTGGTAGTAACAGTCCGGTTCGTCCGTCTTTTGATTTAACAATCACCCCATATTTTTTTGTGTTTAAGGATCTAAGTCCCTCTATCGGTTCTGGCTCGGACAAAATATCAACAGAAATATCTAGATTATCTAATTCGTTGTTATTAATTGGCTCGAAGCGTGGATCGTGACAAGCAGAAATTGCATTGTTAATAATTTCACCGGCTAAGTTTTTACATGTCGGTAATATTGTCCCGATACATCCACGCAGTTCCTTCGTATCTTTCAAATGTATTGATACAAAGCAGCCAGCTTGTTTTTTACGTAAAATATCGGGAGAATCACCATCGTTGTAAACTTCGCCATTCTTTAGATATTGGGTAATCGTTTTTCGAGCCACATCAACATATAGATTCATATATCTTCTGGAAATTTATAGTTTGCTACTAAATAACCGACTCCAAAAGGGCCTTCGTATGATAAAACTTCCGGTTTAATTTTTAACCCGTCTAAAATTCCCAACAGAATTAAGATTGATCTATATCCGCATTCTCCGGCGCCTTCGACAAATTCTTCATCGTAATATAAAATTTCTTGGACTTTGTTTTCTTTCAGATCTGCAACTATTTTCTTATCAAATTCAATGCCAATTTTTGAGTAGCCACCGGGCGCACCTTGAATTAATCGATGAGAAAGATCGCCAGAAGCAATGACCCCAACTCTTGAGGGATATTTTTTAATTATCTCTCCAATAACCTGGCCAAAGGTGAAATGTTTATATCTATCTAAGTTAGAAAAGGCAATAGGTAATATTTTAAGTGAAGTTTCTTGGATTTTGGATATGTAGTAAAGAGGGACCATCAAGCCGTGGTCCATTTCAAAAAATTCACCGTTATTATTGTAGAGCAGGGTATTAATTTCATGACTATCTGCCGCAGAGTTTATTTCTACCGCCAAATCAAAATCATTATTAAATTCCATCATAAAATCCGGAGCACCAAAAGAAGCGAATGAGCCAAAAAGTTTTTTCATACCGCAAATATTAAAGCGATCAGGATAAGTTAAAGTATGGGGCGAGATAACTATTAAAGTTTCGATTTCGGCCTCACGAAAATGGTTTGCTAACTTGCGTAAGCCTGTAATGGTTCCGCCCACTTTGTGGAGATCTTCGTTACTACCAATACCAGGAATAATTATAGGTGGATGTGGACTAATTGAGGCAAAATTTAATGACATGATCTCCTTTAACAAACCTATTATAGCATAGTAAAACTATTAGTCTAATCGATAAGAAATCATTTACAAAATGAAGTTAAAGTTAGTACAAGGAAATTCCAATATATGCAAAAGGGCTGCAATAAATCACAGCCCCGTTAGAGGGTGCACAATGGTAATTGTTGATCCCCGTCCCATTTCCTGCGTGGACAGGCGATGACAGATGAACAAACTGCGATGCCGCAAGTAATCTTTGATAAGTAGCAGAGTTTTCCCAGGGCTTTTTCGCGCGCTCGATGGCGGGAGAGCCTTGTCTTTTCCTCTTCGACATCGAACGCTATGCCAGAGTTGTAGATTAGATGGTAAAGCGCAGTCTGATCCTCGACAGGATATGGTAGGACACTGATAACATCTTCGCCATTGATGAGAATTGTCTCCCCCTCAGTCAGATAGACTAGTCGAAGAGAGTGGTGTCTGGGCTTGGCTTGCTGCCTCGTCTCTAATCTCTCAAGAAAACGTTTACGGTGGAGTCGGATCTTTGATGGATCTGACATTCCTGTACGTCTTCTCTCTCTGCGTTTATATTGGTGTCTTTCTTTACGTGTCTTCGACACAAAATCTCTCCTACCGGCATTATGATAAGAAAATAATAGCACAATTTAATTCCTTGGTCAATGATTTCAGATATTTCCTAAGTGAATATTTTTCAATCCGGCTTTTTTGCCAATACTTGCGGCTAATCTGAGCGTTTCAATCGGGGTAACAGGAGTATCAGACATTTTATATGCAGGGAAAAATCGAGAAATATGCCAAGGGATTTGATTTGAAATTCCTAAAATAAATTCGGCGATATCAGACAGTTGTTTTTTATCATCATTAACACCGGGGATTATTAATGTTGTTATTTCAATATGGATTTTTCGTTTGAAAAAATCTTT
>JAENIV010000088.1:0-2148 GCA_016844295.1 Candidatus Berkelbacteria bacterium | reverse complement strand
TTAGCCCCGGAATATTTTACATAATTTTCTTCGTTAAAACATTTTAAATCAATATTAATGGCATCTAAATATGGGCTGATTAAATCTATAGTTTCCTTTGTCATATAACCGTTTGAAACCCAAATATTTTTTAGATTTTCTTTTTTGGCTAATTTCATCGTATTAAGAGCGAATTCCAAAAATATCGTCGGTTCGGTATAAGTATACGAAATTGACGGTGTTTTGGCCCCAAGTGCATGTTCGACAATTTGTTCGGGTTCCATTTCTATGCCCATAGTATTTGTAAATTCGGCTCTGTCGATATTTTCTTTGGTACATTGCGAAATATCCCAATTTTGGCACCAAAGGCAGCGAAAGTTGCAACCAACAGAGGCGATTGATAGAGATTTAGTACCTGGCATAAAGTGATATAAAGGCTTTTTTTCAATCGGATCAATGTTCTCTGCAATAATTCGACCATAAATTAAGGAATAAAGTTTACCTTTTTGGTTTTCTCGAACACCACAAATACCGCGTTTATAGGGAGCAATCCGGCATCGATGGTTACAAGTCTGGCATTCGATATAATCCCCAGATCTTTTGTAAAGAAAACATTCTTTCATTGCTTGATTCCATTCATAAATATATCTTATCATGTCTATTATAAAATGCGTGTGTAGCATCATGCGTCCCTGGTATAATAGTATCATGGCACAAATATTTTCCCATCGTAATGAGGCGGGCCGCCTTCTCGGCCAAGCAATATTGAGAAAATATCCGTCTATTAAGAACGGGATTATTTTATCATTACCGCGCGGAGGTGTGGTAATCGGATCTGAGGTTGCTAAACTATTAAATTTACCGATGGGAATAATTGTCACACGTAAGATCGGGGCACCTTTTAATTCTGAATATGCGATTGCGGCAGTTTCAGAACATAAAATTATTTTCTCCGCCCACGAAAAGATTGACAAGGGATATATCAAAAGAGAAACAATCAAAGAGCGCCAAGAAATTACCCGACGTTTAATCAAATATCGCGGGAAAAAGTCGAGCTTAAATCTAAGGGGCAGAACAGTTTTTCTCGTAGATGATGGTTTGGCAACCGGCCTAACAATGGAGGTGGCGATTAAAGAAGTTAGGTGGCAAAACCCAGCAAAAGTAATTGTCGCGGTTCCAGTAGCACCTCCGAGTACAATCGAAAAATTAAGACAAAAAGTTGACGATATATTAGTTCTCAAGATAGAGCCGACATTTTTTTCAGTAGGGCAGTTTTATGATAATTTCGATCAGGTTTCAGACGAAGAAGTAATTAAACTTCTCGAATAGTTAGATCGAAAAATTTAGAGCAGGATTATGAATGAAATTTCGATATTTTAATGGGTAAATTATCCACCAAGCACGGCCAATAATATTTTTTTTGGGTAAAATTCCCCAATCTCTGGAATCAGAAGAATGGTCTCGATTATCACCCATAACAAAATATTCATTTTCGCCTAAGGTTTTAAAATATTTTTGATCTAAACCTCCGCCAAAGTTAGTTTGTTGCCCGGCAGTTAAAAAATCTTCTATTAGCATTTTATTATTTATAAAAACTTTTCCTTCAGAAATCTTCACGGTTTCTCCCGGTAGACCAATAATTCTTTTAATATAATCTTCCTGAGGATTAATGGGAAATTTAAAAATAATTGTTTCTCCTCTCTGGGGAGATCTCAATCTGTAAGTCATCTGGTTAACTAAAAGATATTCTTTGTCATGGTAATTTGGCTCCATGGAATTTCCTTCAACCATAAATGGTTGTAAGACAAAAAATCTGAAAAGAAGTCCAAATACAAGTAAAACATCAATTCCCTTGGCGATTTGCCACCAACTTTTTAAAATATTTTCAGTATTGGTCGATTGGCCCCTTATTGAAGTTATTGTATGCCAAATCCACAAAGCAAAACCGATGATTCCTAGAAGCGCTAATATTGTACCTATAAAGAGTACCAAAGTAACTCCAGATGAATTTGGTGTGACTGAGAATAGCAAAACTAAGCCATAGATCGCGTTTAATAAAGATATAATTAGATATTTCATAATAGTAATGTATTGGTGGACAATGCTGGATTCGAACCAGCGACTTCTTCGATGTGAACGAAGCGCTCTGCCGCTGAGCTAATTGTCCGA
>JAENIV010000087.1 GCA_016844295.1 Candidatus Berkelbacteria bacterium | reverse complement strand
TGATTTAGTTTATTTAGACCCGCCTTTTGCAACAAAAAATGTATTTCGAAAAGGTAAAGACAGGACAGCCACTATCAGTAGTAGCATTGATGATGAGATTGTTTACATTGATGATAAGGTTGGAGATGAATATATTGAATTTTTGAAAGAAAGAGTAATTTTATTAAGAGAACTTTTAAGCGATTCGGGTTCTTTATATCTTCATATTGATTACAAGATTGGACATTATGTAAAGATTATGCTCGATGAAATTTTTAATGCTAAAAACTTCAGAAATGATATTACAAGAATAAAATGTAACCCTAAAAACTTTAAGCGAAAAGGTTATGGAAATATAAAAGATTTAATCCTTTTTTATACAAAAGCCGATAAATTTATTTGGCACGAACCCCTTGTTAAAAGAGAAGAGTTCGAAATAAGCAAACTATTCAATAAAATTGATAAGAAAGGAAAAAGATATACTACAAATCCATTGCACGCACCAGGCGAAACAAAAAATGGTCCTACGGGACAAATATGGAAAGATATGAGCCCTCCCAAAGGAAGACATTGGCGATATGACCCAAAAGTATTAGAAGAACTTGATAAGCAAGGTTTGATTGAATGGTCTCCAAATGGTATACCAAGAAAAATAATATATGCTGACGATTATGAGTTAAAACGAATGCAAGATATTTGGGAATTCAAAGATAGCCCCAATCCAGATTATCCTACACAAAAGAACTTAGAAATGCTCGAATTTATCATTAAAACATCGTCAAACCCCGATTCAATTGTATTAGACTGCTTTTGTGGTTCAGGCACTACTATGGTTGGAGCAAATATCTTAGGCAGACATTGGATAGGGATAGATGATTCAATGCAAGCAATAAAGGTCTCTAAATCAAGATTATATAACGGTGGATTGTTTTCAAAATTTAAATTTATAGAAATGATGTGAAATGAAAGCCGTAATTTTAGCCAGAGTATCAACCCAAGAGCAAGAAGAGGGGCATTCAATAGACGCCCAGCTTAGACGATTGCAGGAATATGCCGACAAAAAAGAATTGCAAGTTCTAAAAACATTTCGGATTATTGAATCCTCAACTCAAGGGAACCGAAAAGAATTTCAACTGATGATTGAATATATCAAAAGCCAAAAAGAGCCAGTCGCATTGATTGCCGACGCCGTTGACCGAGTTCAAAGGGGCTTCAAAGAATCGGTTCTGCTCGACGAGTTAAGACGACAGGAAAAGGTTTCTTTACACTTTTTAAGGGAAGGGATTGTATTAGACAAGGAAGCCAATAGCCGAGATATAATGATGTGGGATTTTGCCGTTATGGGAGCGAAAACCTATGTTTTGGCTATATCGGACAACGTTAAAAGAAGTATTGAGTTTAAGATAAGAAATGGCGAAGTGATTGGTCCCGCTCCAGTCGGCTATTTGAATGTTGCGGAGCCCGAGACAGGCAAAAAGAATGTTGTCCAAGACCCCGTAAGAGCTCTGCTTGTTAGAAAAACTTTTGAGCTGTATTCAACTGGCAATTATTCTTTAAACCAGTTATCTAAGATAATGCGAGAGCAAGGATTGACCAATAGCACGCCTTTGGAAAAGCCAGCTTCAAGGACCTTCATTGATTATATCCTCCATAATCCCTTTTATTACGGCGAAATGAAAATTAAGGGGCAGTTATACAAGCATAAATACGAGCCGATTATTACCAAATGGCTTTTTGACAAATGTGAGGAAGTAAGGCAAAGCTGGCACAAAAAGCCGTTCAAGCACGGAAGCAAGCCGTTTGTCTTTCGAGGACTGATTAAGTGTTCATATTGCGGTTGCACGATAAGCTCGGACCGCAAGAAGGATAGATACACTTATCTCTTTTGCACGCAACACAGGGGCAAGTGCGGGGCTTTGCGTGTAAGAGAAGAGGTTATCTCGGAACAGGTTAAAGATGTTTTGAAATCTCTGAAAATGCCTCAAGATTTATTGATGGATTTCAAGGAGCATTTAAGAACTACCAACGAAGCCGAATATAAATTCCATCAGGAAGATATCAGGGATACGATGGGCAAAATTGAAAAGATTAAGGCAAGGATTAAGCAACTTTTTATTGAAAAGCTCGACAAGAGTATTACAGACGAAGAATACGACAATTTTCATAAGGATTTTCGGTCCGAACAAGATAAATTGGAAGTTGAACTGGCTATGCACTCCAAAGCTGACAAAGAGTTCTATTTAACGATTACAAACCTGTTAGATATAAGCACAAGAGCGTATGAACTATACGAAAGTTCGAAACTGGACCAAAAACGGCAATTATTGAATTTTATGTTTTCGAACTTAAAATTAGAGGGCAAAAAGCTCATTTTTAACCTTAAAAAGCCCTTTGATGTATTGGTCGGACTATCAAAAACTTCAAATTGGCTCCCCGGGTCCGATTCGAACATCTCCGACGACTAAACGTTTCGGAGTAGGGCGTATAGTCTCTGAACCTTGTCCGACGTCACATCGGACCTTGGCTGCGGGTTACCCTGGACAAAACCCGGGGGTTCCCGATCCACCTATATTAAAATTTCGGTGGATCCACCGTAGCCTTTCGGCGTAGGTGGACAATTAACCCTATTTTTCAATCCGCTTTTCAGCGGAAAGCTGCACTAATCCTGCGTGTATTTCTCTGTGACAATTTGCACAAACCAATACGCACTTATCAACTTCGGTTTTAGTTTTATCCCACGATCTCGTTAAACCCTTGGTTGATAGGTCAAACTGTTTAGATTTCTCATCTAGATGATGAAAATCTAAAGCGCCTGCGTATTTATTATAGCCACAGATTTTGCACTTACCGCCTTTGTATTCAATCGCCATTGCTTTGAGCCTTTTTCGCCTTTTTGCAACAGCCTGAATGTTATATTGTGCCCGATCCTTGTATGTTCTTTTATCCATAACTATGATTATGGCACAATAGCGGAGGATTTTTTAGGTACAGGGAGCCGCTCTACCATTGAGCTACCGGGGAATATATTATAATATTAGCATATTTAACCCGAGAAATACAATTTAAATAACATATATTAGACAGTCAATCTTAAACAGTATATAATTAAATTAGAAAGGAGGGTAAATGGAAAAAAACCTTGGTCGATGGGCCTTTATTTTAGGTCTACTTATCTCAATAATCGTAGGCTTTCAACCCTTTACGTACGCATCTTTAATTCTTGTAATTTTGGGGTTGATTGTCGGTTTCTTAAACATCGCTGATAAAGAAGCGACAAAGTATTTGATTGCCATTATCGCCCTGATTGTTATTGGCGTCGCGGGTTTGAGTTCTTTTGATGTTTTAGGATCAGTTTACGCCTGGGTACAGACTGTCTTGACGTCTTTCGTCACTTTTGTCGCCGCCTCAGGTGTAGTAGTGGCTATCAAAGTCCTATTTGAAACCGGTAAAAACGATTAATTTTACTCGAGTTTCCCAATCACAATTAAGCGTTTCAAAGTAGTACCTGGTGGTACGCAGGTCATCAGAGATACTTGCTCTTCTTTTGTTGGCTTTATAACATCAACCTCATCCGGATACACAACTTTTGATTCGCTGATTTTGTATTTGTATTCTTTTTGGTTATACCAAATAATAATCTCATCATCATTTTGAAGTTCGTCCAAATGACGAAATACT
Source organism: Candidatus Berkelbacteria bacterium (assembly GCA_016844295.1). GTDB lineage: Bacteria > Patescibacteriota > UBA1384 > UBA12157 > JAENIV01 > JAENIV01. The sequence continues at coordinate 91 of JAENIV010000087.1, read as the reverse complement.
TCTTTGTAATCACCCGGGCTCCAAAAATAAAAAGACGAGTGGCCAAATATAAAGATATTTGATCCTTCGCCGGGCTTTGATGATCCTTTAA
>JAENIV010000086.1:562-4826 GCA_016844295.1 Candidatus Berkelbacteria bacterium | reverse complement strand
AAGACGGGCGATTCAAATTTTTAGTGATCCCAGGCGTATACTACGTCTCCGCCACTAAGCCTGGATATATTGATTTCAAATCGCATCTCATGTACCTACAGAAAGAAAAAACGCTTGTTTCGACGACAATCAAACTTAAGAAAGTAACCAATAAATAATTTGTGGTAAATTAAAAAAGACTCCCCCGGGGGGGGCAGAGGGAGTCTTTTTTAAAATATTCAATTATACGCTAAACAAAAATATATTTTCCATTGATTAATTTCAAAATTTTAATAGTGAACATATACCGGGCTGCCCACCTCAATAAAGTTATATACCCATTCGGCATCGGGGATAGATGCATTGATGCAGCCATGAGACATCGGGGTGCCGAAATTATCGTGCCAGTAGGTGCCATGGATGGAGATTTCGCCGTTGAACCATGAAATCCAAGGAACATTAGGAAGGTAATAGTCAGGCCCGTCCATTAATTGCGACCGAGTTTTTCCCCAAACCGAGTATTCACCAGTCGGCGTAGCGTATCCTCGTTTGCCCGAAGAAATCAGGAATTGGTTAACTATGGTATTACCCTCAAAGGCATATAAAGTTTGTTCAGATAAATTAATATCAATATAGCGACCTGCAAACCTTCCTGGTTGAGCGTGAGGATAAATAGTTGTTTGGCCTTTCGCAACCGTAAAGGTTATTAAAGCAAAGGAAGTATTGGCTTGGCCACCTAAACTAGCGTCTATAATCTGACTTTTAAGCGTATTTTTATCAACCCCGCGTCCATCTTGTCCTTCATTTAAGACTTTACCAGTGCCATCTTCCATTTCTTTATCTTTGGTGGCGATCTCAACTGAATTGGAAATTGAATTTACAAAATGATTCGGATCAATGCTCGCAACCAATTTGCGGTCTGATTCGGCAAATTTTATCCAAGTTCCAATCTCAGATTTATCTGCTGTCCAAATTTTGTCTTCAAAGTTTACGGTGATTGGTGCTAAGGACATATATCGTTCGGCTTTAGTGCGGGCGTCATTGGTGTTTTCGTCAACAACCTTCGGTTCTAAATCGGAAGTCACCATAACAATCTGCCCGTTTTTTCCCGAATTAATGAAATTTGTTAAGTCTTCTTTTAACTTTTCTTTATCTAAACCACGACCCATTTCGGAGTTAATAAGGGTAATTTGTCCGTTATAAATTTTTAAGTTAGCGCTTGCGGGTTCTTTTTCGGCCACCTTGGCTAATTGACCTAAATAATCGTTAAACTTTGCTTCGTCAATTTGAGGAGTGATATTGACCTGGTAACCTTGGCTGAAAATTTTGTAGTTTTCTCGTAACTGGTCTTTGAAGCCTCCCTGTCGGCCAAAATTATAAGCTAAATTTGTGACCTCATCGATATTGAAAGTAACTCCCATCTCGTTTAGTTCGGGGTTGAGGGTTTGATTGTTATAGGTAATTGTTGGGCCCATGTCATTAAGTTCTTGCGCCTTTTGGGTAACGGCAGCCCTTGCTTGTCCTAAAGTCATTCCACCGATTTTAACACCGGCAACAATGACTTTAGGGTAAATTTTACCGCTGTAAACCCGTGTATAACCAAAACTCCCGCCAAATAACATGGCAAAAACAAGTACAAAAACTCCAATTTTTATTCCAAGAGATTTATAAGCAACTGCTTTTTGCTTGTTGGCAGTTTTATTTGATTTCGATATTGCTTTTGAAGAAATTTTACCTGGAATTACTACTGTATTTGAATTCATTGCCCCTCCTGTTTGTTTTTGTTTATCTCGAGTGTAAGTCAAGAGATTTTCTGAAGTATTAAATCATTTTTTATTTACCAATTAGATCATTATACCAAAAATTTTGATAAAAGTCAACCCCTGAGTCTGATATTTTGTGTTGTTAGAGATAATAACAAGGCAAAAGATTGAAAATAGTTGTTAAAAATAATAGAATTAAGATACAAAGCGGTCGTCTTATTCACCAAAATGTGGATGCGTAGCTCAACGGCAGAGCAGGCGTCTTATACACGCCCGGTTCTAGGTTCGAATCCTAGCGCATCCATTTTTGATTATTATCGGGCTTGACATAATTTGCTCTATGATATAATTTTTGATATTTTGACTATGTCGAAAAATTCAAATTTCGCCACTTCGCTATAGTTTTTTACTTGTAAGTCTTTTAAGGCAAATTTCAGAGAACGATCTTACCCAAACTCATATTTAGCGGGTAGGGTCACAAAGTTCGGACTATGGCATATTTAATAGCAGATTAACAATTAAACCCGTTAGAATATTATTATCTTCAAACGGGTTAAAGGAGAATAATGCTAAACTTCAGAAATATCTTTACCAAAATCTTGATTTGTCTTGTCGTTACAGTCATCGCTTTGCCTGCAACGGTTTTTATGCTCGTAGGTTCGACCTCAAAAGTATTAGCGGCTGACAAGACTAAAAAAGTCGCAGATGTAGAGATTCTGAACTCGTAAAGGGATTACGTGATACTTACGAGCAAGGAGAATATATTACAGCGGTTTTTGTCTATTCGTCAAAAGCCACGAATGTCTGGGCAAATATTAGCAACATAGATCCGTCGTTTTCACCAACTGTTGCTTTAAAAAACCAAGGCGACGCTGGTTGGATGCTTACAACACCAAAATTTTCGAAAAACCTTCGTGTTGGAAGGCAAACAATCGAAGTTTTCGCTCAAAATAGTTCAGGAACGACTTCGAAAACTTTCCCAATAAACCTGAAAGCAAAAAGCCTGCCGTTGTTACAGGTAAAATATGCTGCGGGCCAAAATGATATCAAACTTTCCTGGACACCCGACAAAAACGTAAGTAAATACCTTATCGAGTGGAAAGCCCCAGGATCAAGTTCATCTGAGTATAAAGTCGTTACAACTTTTTCAACGGTTATTTCTAACCTTCAAGGCGGCACACGCTATGAAGTTAAAATTAAAGCCTTGGATAAAATTGGTGAAACTATCGCAGCTAAAAATTTGAGCCTTGTCACTTTCGCAGATAGGAGAAGGAGTTTCTACCCAGGCGCCCAAAGTTGCTCAAGCGCCAAAACCAAATGTAAGTCAGTCGCCAACACCGCAAGCCTCAGAAAGTCCAAGCCAAGGATCCGGAAAAGAAGGCTGGAATAGATTACTAGTAGCCCTTGCCCTGTTAATCATTGCTGCAGGCGTGGCTATAGGTGGTTACTATGGTTACGAATGGTATGCTTCAAAATCAACAGACGGTGAACCGCCTGAATCAAAATCAAGCAATCGATGGTAAAACAAAAATCCCGCCTTTCGAATTCCTCGAAGTAAACTGGCGGGTTTTTGTTAATGGAAAATAAACGTATTTTTGGCTATACTGTATATAGTAGTTATGAACGAAAAGCAAAAAAATTTACTCAATAAAGGCAGTAAAGTAATACTATATATATTATTAATATATATTATATTTCTTTTAGCCAAATCATTATGGACCAATTACGACTTAAAAAATTCTGTTGAAAAACTCCAAAGTCAGATTGCCACCCTCCAACAGCAAAAAAAAGATTTGGAGAATTTGAATATTTATTATCAATCAGATGCCTTTAAAGAACTTGAAGCCAGAAGAAAATTGGGCATGAAAAGACCAGATGAACAAATCCTAATAATTTCTACCCCGCCAAGCGAAACTTTTTCCCAAGAATTGGAGAAAGAAAAACAGGGTATCGCTCAAAAAACAAGTGAAAGCCAAACAACCGGCTGGCGCCTCTGGTGGGAATATTTTACAAAATAGTGTATGTCTGTTACTAGGTTTGACATTATATCTGAGATATGTTAAACTTTAATGTCTGTATTTTAAAAGTGGAAAAAATATGATATCTAAAAAATCTATCGCAATTATTGGTTTGGGCTACGTAGGATTGCCATTGGCACTATTAGCCGAAAAAAAAAGCTATAAAGTTATTGGCATTGATAATAATCTCGAAAAAGTTGAACAAATTAATAAACGGGTATCGCCAATTGTTGACGAAGCTATTTCAGTTCAGTTAAAATCAAGTTCTTTAGAAGCTACTACAGATTTTTCCAAGGTAAAAAACGTTGATATAGTTGTTATTTGCGTACCTACTCCCGTCTACCACAACCATATGCCGAATCTAAAACCAATTGAGAGTGCTTCTCGGGGAATTGCACCTTATCTGCGTAAAGGGCAATTAATTATTCTCGAGTCAACAGTTAGCCCTGGGATATCTGAAGAAATTGTCTTACCTATACTTGAAGAATTATCTGGGTTAAGGGG
>JAENIV010000086.1:0-527 GCA_016844295.1 Candidatus Berkelbacteria bacterium | reverse complement strand
AGGGGCGGGAAAGATTTTTATCTAACTCATTGTCCTGAACGTATTAACCCTGGAGATAAAAAATGGAATGTTGAGAATATTCCCCGAGTTATAGGAAGTTTAGAAGAAAAAGGTTTAAAAAAAGCTTTAAAATTTTATCACTCTATACTCATCAGTGATATTAAACCAATGGATTCTTTGAAAGAAGCTGAAGCGGTTAAAATAGTTGAAAACTCTTTTCGCGATATTAATATTGCATTTGTAAATGAACTAGCAATGTCATTTTCAAAATTAGGAATTGATGTGATCAATGTTATTGACGGAGCAGCTACGAAACCTTTCGCATTTATGGCACATTACCCGGGTTGTGGAATTGGCGGGCATTGTATTCCTGTTGATCCTTACTATTTGATTTCATATGCAAGAAAGAATGGTTTTCACCATGACTTTTTATCTCTTGCAAGATAAATTAACAATGGGATGCCAAAATATGTTGTAGATAAGGTTACTGAAGGTCTGAATGAACATAAAATAGCAGTTAAGGGTAC
>JAENIV010000085.1:2534-3511 GCA_016844295.1 Candidatus Berkelbacteria bacterium | reverse complement strand
TAGAGCGGCAGTTCTTTTCGAAAGCGGTCGCCTGGAAGACTCTCGGGATGAAGTTTATGATATCAAAACAGAGTTAGATAATTATACACCGGCCGAGTATCCAGAAGTCAGTGATAGAACCCAAGAATTATTGACTTTGTACGAGGCAATTAAAAAAGAGATAGCGCAAGAAATCGAAGTAAAAGAGAATTTGCCTCCGTTTGAAACAATACGAAACATTGCAGTAGCAGAGTTGGGTCCGGTGGACACACTGAGTTATCAAGAGGCATTAGTCCAAATGCAGAAAATAGCCGAACAAGAAGGTATCTCTAATCCACTATTGATAATAGTGGTTCAAGACGCAAGTATGCAGGAATTTGTTCTTAATCAAGCCGAAGCAGAATTTCAATGGGAAGGATTAGCCGAATACTATGAGGATGACAAGGAATTATCTATGCCAGTGGCTTTGGTTGTTGACGGAAGTAAGCATCATTTCTAAATCAGGAGCCAGTTTAATAAAATTTTTTTATTTTAGATCTCAAGGCTAAATACAAGCCCTTCCGTCTGAAACCATCTTTTCATTTCACAGATAAGTTCATAGTATTTACCATTAGTCCCTCAATTTAGAAAGGAGTCCAAATGGATTCAATCCCTAATCAAAGAACTACAAACCCAAAACAAGCACAACCAATGAGTCAAAAACCTGGAACGTCTAGAGTTTGGTTCGTATTCTTGACTGTTCTTTCAACACTGCTGGGTATTGGTTCATTTTTTCTACGTATCGGAAAATTCCCTTTGAATTACCTTTTGCCGTTTATATTGCTGGTTCTTGGTTTAGTTTTAAGTATTTTGGGACGTAAATCGGCTAAAACTTTTAGTGTCATTTGGATTGTTGTTTCAATAATATGTTTAGTCCTATTCCTGGGAGTCTTCTCTCTTGCTAGTGCGTTACCATAACGAGCGCTTTGTTATTTAGGATACTGCTAAGGCCCTGGGAC
>JAENIV010000085.1:0-2512 GCA_016844295.1 Candidatus Berkelbacteria bacterium | reverse complement strand
GACAGTTGCCGGAAACATAAATCGCAATCGGTGCCAACAATTTCGTGCATAATGTAAATAAGAAAAATAAATATCACACTGAGAATCACTATCCACGGGTTGAAACCCGTGGTATATTCAAGGTAAAGTTTTCTACGCTTCACCCCTGTCCACTGCCGAAGGTAAGGCACGCTAAATGACAGGGTATTACGCTTGAAAATAAAGGATCTTTTTAGCGTCAATCTCGAGATTAAATATGAAGCGTCCCCAAATCAAATAATAGTTTGGAAGGACTACAAACGTCTTTCAGAATTCACGGCTGATATGTCAGAAGAAACTAAAAGTATGATTACTTAGTTTTTTTATCTTTGGCCAATTGTTCTAAATCTCGGGTTACTAATCCTCGATTGGCCCGAAATAGTCCCTAATGGGTTTGGGGAATTTTTTAATAATCCATTGACTAATTTTTGATTTGCCACCTAAAACCGTCAACCCCAAAATAATTAAGAGAATACCTGGGATTATTGGTAAAAATAGCCCCAAGATGCCGACAAAGAGAAAAATAATCCCGCCGATAAATAACAACCAGTGAAAAATAAATCTCATACAATCATCTTATCATTTTTATGGTAAAATTAAATAAAGGAGGAAGTTGGAAAAAACCTGGCATGATTTTAAAGTTGAAGAAATTTTTTCTAAACTAAATACTTCTGATAAGGGATTGACTTCTGAAGAAACAAGTCAAAGAATACTAAGATACGGTCAAAACAAATTGCCTGAAGCAAAATCAGATAATTTATTGGTGATTTTTTTTCGCCAATTTCAAAGTCCTCTAATTTATATCCTTGTTATTGCTGCCATTATCACATTTTTCTTAAAAGAATACACCGATGGGGGGCTTATTTTATTTGTGCTTTTCTTTAATGCGGTTGTTGGCACAATTCAAGAAGGAAAAGCTCAAAATACTCTTTTAGCGCTTAAAAACTTTGTGACCACCAAGACAACTGTTTTACGAGACGGGAGCGAATCAATTGTTTTAGATAGCGAACTTGTCCCCGGCGATATTATTCTTTTACAAGAAGGCGAAAAGATTCCTGCAGATGCCCGTTTATTAGTTTCTAATCAACTACGCCTTGACGAATCAGCGTTAACCGGTGAATCAACGCCTGTTGGTAAAATCGCCGACACCTTAGAAACAAATAATCTGCCGATATCCGAACAAAAGAACATAGTTTTTAAGGGAACTCATATTGTGGCCGGAAATGGAAAAGCCATTGTTGTCGCTACAGGATTAGACACTTTTATTGGGAAAATATCTAAAGAAATTGCTAACATTGATACTGAGATACCTCTTAAAACAAATATTCGCTATCTTTCACGCCTAATTGTATTCGCCGTTTTAGTTATCAGCACATTGCTCTTCTTCCTCGGGCTCGCTCATGAAAACACGCTCTCCGAAATGTTTAGGACGGTGGTTGCTTTGGCGGTCTCAATTATTCCCGAAGGTCTTCCAATTGTGATGACTTTAATTTTAGCTACCGGTGTTTGGCGAATGAGCAAGCGCCATGCCTTAATTAAGAAACTGCAAGCGGTTGAGGCCTTGGGTCAAACGAAAGTCATCGCGGTTGATAAAACGGGCACGATTACTAAAAACGAGATGGTAGTTCAAAAAGTCTTTGTTGATGATAAATTTTTTCAAGTTTCTGGTGAAGGTTATGAACCAAAAGGCGAGGTAATCTTTGATGGAAAGCCAGTTCAACCCAATGACTATCCCGAATTAAACTCATTGGCTTTACACGCGGTTCTTGCTTCTGGAGCGAATTTAACCTTACAAAAAGATGGTTGGCAGATTTCTGGCGATCCAACGGAGGCGGCAATGTTAGCATTTGCCCAAAAACTGGGGGCAGAAAAAGACAGAATAGAAAAAGATATGCCCAAAATTGCTGAATCCCCCTTTGATTACCGATTCAATCTCCGTACGGTTGTCAATCAAAAAGGTCCAAATAAAATAATGACGGTTTCTGGCGCTCCGGAAACAATTTTGAAACTTTCTCAAAAAATTTGGCGTTTTGGAAAAGTTGAGAGTTTATCTTTACCGGAGGTTAAAAAACTGGAATCAACCTTTCAGAAGATGTCTGAAGAAGGCTTAAGGGTCGTTGCTTTGGCAACTTCTGACAAATCCCCAAAAAATCTTAAGCTTGATGAAGTCCAGTCGCTTACTTTTTTGGGCTTCTTGGGAATGAAAGACGCCCTCCGTCCAGAAGTCCACGATGCAATCAAAAAAGCGCATTCTGCCGGTATTAGGATCGTGATGATTACTGGTGACCATCCCATTACCGCTAAAGCCATTGCCCAAGAAGCAGGAATTTTCTCTGAGGGAGATACAATTTTAACCGGTGAAGAAATGAAGAAACTTTCTGAAGCTGAACTTTCTGAAAAGATTACTCATACCTCGGTTTTTGCTCGAGTAACTCCAGAACATAAGCTACAAATAATCAGAGCTTTTAGGGCAAGAGGGGAAATTGTTGCCATG
>JAENIV010000084.1 GCA_016844295.1 Candidatus Berkelbacteria bacterium | reverse complement strand
TCCAGGACAAATTTACCGTATTCAACAGGGGAACCCAAATTGTAAATACAAGAAACCGAGGCAACCACAATTACATCTTTTCTTGTTAATAAATTAGTAGTTGCGGAAAGCCGTAATTTATCAATTTCCTCATTGATTTCCGCTTCTTTTTCAATGTAAGTGTCGCTTTGTGGGATGTAGGCCTCCGGTTGATAATAATCATAGTAGGAAACAAAGTAGGAAACGGCATTTTCGGGGAAAAAGTCTCGGAATTCCTGATAAAGTTGTGCGGCCAGAGTTTTGTTATGCGAAATGACCAGAGTTGGCCTTTGGATCTTTTGAATCACATTGGCCATGGTGAAGGTTTTGCCACTTCCGGTCACACCAAGGAGGACCTGATTAAGTACATTATTTTCAATGTTCTTAACCAGTTTTTCGATTGCCTGCGGCTGATCACCGGTCGGCTTAAAATCCGACTTCAACTTAAATTTCATAGGATGTCTATTCTACCACAGACTCCGAAGGAATCGAATTATTGTGCGAGCGCACGAAAAATGTTAAAATTGCCAGGTGATATCATGTTTAAAGAAATTATAGGATTCCTTAGAGGGCCTCTGCCAACTAAAATTAGCGAAAGACAAAAACGTCTTGATAGTTTAGGAATAGGTACACTTCCGGTTAGAGTGCAAATAGATAAAGTAAGCAATAGGGTAGATCGGCAAGGTTGGCGACGAATTGAAAATCTTCCGTGTGAAATTTCCATATTGACACCACCAGAGAAGGGATATGGAGTATTCAGAGATGACAATGCCGGCGAGACTATGTATACGGCTGGTCATGACTGCGAAGATTACATTTTTCATAAAAACGGCATTATGGCTTGGTTGCCTGATAAACTTCCTGAAATCACTGATCCGAAAAAAGGGGATATTGTCTTTTATTTCTCAGAGGGTAAATATGGCAAATCTGTAAACCATGTGGGAAAATATGATGGGGATGGGCATGTTATATCGAAATGGGGCGAGGGTGGTCCTGTTTTAAAACATCCCATACATTTTGTTCCGACACTCTATGGAGATGCGGTGCTTTTTCGCAGAATATCAGAAGGACAAATAGAAGAATTTCAAAAATTACCCGACCCCGATTGGATTTAGTTTTGTTTTGTGAAATTGATCTGGTTTATACCTCTTTGACATCTTGACAAAATACTCGAATATTTCGTATAAAATAATAGTAGATAAATTAAGTGTATGCCGGGAGTAATTTACAAAAAAGAAAGAGAAGTTCTAGAATACCTTGCCCAATTTCAAAGGCAATTTGGCTATTCTCCGACGCTGAAAGAAATTGCTTCGGCTACAGGTCACAGAAGTAATTCTACCGTTCATTCATTGATTAAATCTTTAGTTGATAAGGGTTATATTCAAAAAGTAGACGGAAACAACCGCGTACTGAAAATTGTGGATCAAAAAGTAACTTTTTCCTTATTGGGCAGTACGGCTTCAATCGAATTACCCCTGATGGGCTATATTGCGGCAGGTAAGCCCTTGGAACCCCACAGTGACCCAAATGCGACCTTTCATGTCTCCGCGTCGATGATTTCCGGCAAGAAAACCGCATATGTTTTGCAAGTCAAGGGCAGTTCGATGATTGAGGATGGAATTTTTGACGGAGACTTTGTAGTGATTGAAAAAGCCGACACGGCGGTCAATGGCGACATCGTGGTTGCTTTGGTAGACAATAACATGGCGACACTCAAAAGATTTTTTAATGAAAATGGGAAAGTCGTTCTGAAGCCCGCTAATTCGGAAATGGCGCCAATTTATCCGAATACTCTCTTAATCCAAGGAAAAGCTGTGGGAATCGTCAGAAAATTTCAATAATCTCCCCCTAGTCGTTTAAACCTTCTTTTTTAAATGTTTTTTGAATGTCTTCGTACGAAGATTTACTTTTTATTTCTTTAATATTTCTGGAGGCGTACTTGTGTTTCGCAAATTCAATAAGCATAGGAAAAAGGGAAACGATGACAATCCCTATTATTACAAATTCAAAATTATCTCTTACGAAGGGCATTTGTCCCAAGAAATAGCCGGCAAATGTAAGACTGGTTACCCAAATAAATCCGCCGGCAATGTTATATAGTAAAAATGTCCCGTAATGCATTTTGCCTACACCCGCCACAAAGGGCGCGAATGTACGCACAATAGGAACAAAGCGAGCCAATATAATTGTTTTTCCGCCATGTTTTTTATAAAATTCAGTTGTTTTTTCAAGATACTCCTTTTTGAAGATCCGTGATTTTTCTTTGGCAAAAGCGCGTGCTCCAAAATGATGACCGATCCAGTAGTTGACAGTATCGCCTAGGATTGCGGCAATTAACAGCGTAACGTAAACAATTAAAATATTTAAATATCCACCACCCGCAAGAGTGCCAACGGCAAAAATAAGCGAGTCACCGGGTAAAAATGGCGTTACGACAAGTCCCGTTTCGGCAAAAATGATTAAGAACAAAATAATGTAGGTAAAGGGACCGAAGAGGCTAATTATGTTTGCCAAAGATTCGTCAAT
>JAENIV010000033.1 GCA_016844295.1 Candidatus Berkelbacteria bacterium | reverse complement strand
ATCCCTGTTCATCAGGGTGAGAATATTGGCCAAGGATTGCTTAGAAAAATTTTAAATGATCTCGAAATAAGTCCGAAAGAATTTTTGAAGTTGCTGAAGAGAAAATAGTACCGACAACGCCGCCATGATCGGTATCGCCGCCGCCTATCATTTAGATCAAAAAACCACTTGGGATAAAGTCCATGCGGATGCGAATTTGAAGATGTAAAATGTTTTTTAATATACGCCGATTTGGAAAAATTAAAACTCAATGATTTTCATATCTGTCACCCTGGGCATATCGGGAATATTGGAGCCATGGATTCCATAATAGAGCTGCCAATATTTACCACTAATTTTAGCAACTAATGCCTTATGACCCAGTTTTTTATTTGTTTCTTCACTAGACAGATTCCGCTCCTCTGCTTCTCTTAAAACCGCTGTCATATGTTCCACATGTCGATCAGCAATATGTCGATAAAGTTCGGAAATGTTTCGCAAACGTCCGGCTTGCAATTCTTCAATAGCGCGACTATGCTCCGCTTGGATAATTGCGTGTAATTGTTTGGGGAATGGTTGATCTTTAGTTTCCTCGCGAACCGTTTGCATTCTTCCTTCAGTCGAAGGACTTTCCCGAAGTGCTTTTTCGGCAGTCTCGGCTTGCTTTCTAATAGCGGCGCTAATATCCATAATATCTTTGACAGCGAAGGCCATGGTCTCCCCATGGTTAAAACCGGCGATTTGTTCCGAAGACATTTCCGCTTCCCCTTCAGCCATAGCCCGCTCAACCATCTTCTGTCCCTCTGGTTTTTCTTCTGGCTCGAACCCGCCAATTTCAGGAGCCTTAAAATCTTTTGGCTTGACCCCATCAACCCCAGTTTGGCCTTCTTCTTGTAAATCCTCTCCCATCGAACCTCCTTTATTTTGAGTGATTCGAAAGATTATTGATATTGTTCAAAACACGGTAACGCCAAGAACTATTTCAAACTTTTACCTGATTTGCCGCTTCTTGTCCCTCTTCAGCCGATACTAATTCCAACCACATTCCCGACCTACGGGTCTCGGGATTCGCCCCTTCCCTTATACGAAACTGGCATTCTTGACCGCCCATCATAAACATTTTCGGCTTCGATGACGGTTCATCGGAGGCGTCAACATCAGTTTGATCAAAAACCATCTTGCGCACCTCGTTCAAGAAGGATATGTACGCTTCTTCCAAATCTCTCTCGGGGTCTGTCTTGGAGCTATTTTCTTCTCTTTTAAAGGCCTCTATTTTCTGTGCCTCTACTGCCCGACCTCTTGACAACTCTATTTTTCTAAGACCGGGACTAGCTAATAAACCAACAATGGCTCGTTCAGCCGCCACCCTTGGGCCATACATTTCTTTCTGCCCCATTGAAGGCTGATGTATTACCTCAAGACCTAGCTTGCCTCGCAAGTCATCCAAAAATTCTTCGTCTAACCCAATCTCTTTGCCAAGATTCGCCTTTCCTTCCGCGGTTAAAGCCGCAGCTCCTAGCTCTTTTTCTTGTTCTAGAATGTCCATCAAGCCTCCTTTAGAAACTAATACTTCATACTCACTTTAATACTTGTTCATTCTACGTGTCAACTCGACAACATAAGAGCAAATATATAATCATTTCTTGACGACCGATTGAAAATGATTATATAATAAATTTATGAAGGATTTTTCTTTACCGCAAAAAATTTTACTTTTTTTGGAAGAAAACGGAATGGTTTTGCATGAAACTCTCTATCACCCTTCCAGAATGGCTTATCATTATCTGGAAACGCGTGATCGAATCGGCCGGCAGGCCTTTTATAATGCTATTCAAAGAATGAAAAAACAAAAACTTTTGCAAAAAAAGCGCCAAAACGGGGCTACCAAATTTACAATTACCGAGAAAGGCAGATTAAAAATTTTCGGGCTTAACACCAAACCAGATCAATGGGACGGTAAATGGCGAATTGTAATATTCGATATTCCTGAAACTAAACGCGATCTACGCAACTTTTTTAGAGGCAAACTTCAAGAACTAGGTTATCGTTTTTTGCAAGAAAGCGTTTGGATTTGTCCATATAATATTGCCGACAAAGTTGAGGATTTAATCGCGATGTGTAAAGTCGGCCAATACATTCATTATCTGGTTGTCGAAGAACTTGACAATAATAATGTTTTAATGAAGTTATTTAATCTAAAGGGTAGAAAATATGGTGAATTTCTGACGAAATATAATCAAATTAAGACGACCGACAGAAAATGATTATATTTAATGTATTTAATATTTCGAATAATATGGTAAAATAACCATATGAAAGAAATAGCGACGGCTTACAATCCAAAGGAAACCGAAGACAAAATATACAAGATATGGGAAGATTCGGGGGCGTTTATGCCGGAAATTAAAGAAGGCGTGAAGCCATATGTTATTGTTATTCCCCCGCCCAATGTCACCGGGTCTCTCCACATGGGTCATGCTTTAAATAACACGATCCAGGATATTTTAATCCGCCGTTCTCGTATGAAGGGTGTACCAACTTTGTATCTTCCCGGCACTGATCACGCCGGCATTGCCACCCAAAATGTTGTCGAAAAACAACTCGCCAAAGAAGGAAAAAATCGCAATGATTTAGGCCGCGAAGAATTTGTCAAAAAAGTTTGGGAGTGGGTTGATAAATACGGGGATACAATAATCGATCAACTCAAAAAAATGGGGTGTTCTTGCGATTGGTCGCGCCAAAGATTTACCATGGATGAAGGCTACACCGAAGCCGTTCATGCCGCTTTCAAGCATTACTTCGATAAAGGTTTGATTTATCAGGGCGAACGCGTGATTAATTGGTGCGTCCGCTGTCAGACGGCGCTTTCCGATATTGAAGTTGAATATCAAGAACAGCAAGGCAAACTTTATTACTTTAGATACGATAAGGACTTTCCAATAACCATTGCCACAACCAGACCGGAAACCAAACTTGGCGATACAGCAGTGGCGGTAAATCCAAATGACGACAGATATAAAGAATATGTCGGCAAAACATTAAAGGTTAATTTCGCGGGTGTAAATAGAGAAATAAAAGTTATTGCCGACCCAAGTATTGATCCGAAATTCGGCACCGGCGCAGTTGGCGTAACTCCGGCGCACTCAATTGCCGACTCCGAAATCGCCGAGAAAAACGATCTTAAATTTATTACAGTTATCGATAAGTACGGCAAAATGACTAAAGAAACCGGCGAATTTGAGGGTTTAAAAGTTAAAGAAGCCCGGGAGAAAGTTTTGGAGCATCTTAAAAAAGAGGGTTTACTTGAAAAACCCGCTAACCGCGGGTCCGCGTCTGGCGGAGAAGAAGATATCACAAACAATTTATCTGTTTGCTATCGCTGCGGACGTGAAATTGAACCCCAACTTTCCAAGCAATGGTTTGTCAAAATGAAAGAACTCATTAAACCGGCAATCGAGGCAATCGAAAAAGACGAAATTAAAATTACACCGGTTCGATGGAAAAAAGTTTATCTTGATTGGATGAAAAATATTCATGACTGGTGTATTTCCAGGCAAATTTGGTGGGGGCACAGATTGCCAGTTTGGCAATCTGAAGTGAAAAGTAAAAACTCAAAAGTTAAAACTGCAGAACACGAGAACGACCGAGGGGATGCCCTGAGCGAAATGCCGGTGACCCGAACGGAGTTCGAGTCTAGGTTGGATAGGGTGGCTGGAAGCGAAGGGCGACCCGAGGGAGATATTTATATCGGCGATAATCCACCGCCAAATTACATCCAGTCCACCGACGTATTAGATACCTGGTTTTCGAGCGCTCTTTGGCCTTTTGCGACTCTGGGCTGGCCCGCCGGGCAGAGCCGCCGGCCAGAAAGCTATCTGGCTGGCAGCCCTCTGGGCGGCGCCCAAAAACAATCTGATTTGGAATATTTTTATCCGACCACCATTCTTTCCACCGCCCGCGATATTAATATGCTTTGGGTTGTTCGGATGATTTTTTCAGGGTTTGAGTTTATGGGCAAGAAGCCGTTTGAGCAAGTTTATGTTCATCCGACGGTCTTTAACATTGAAGGCAAACGCATGTCCAAATCTCTGGGAACAGGTATCGACCCGCTTGAGTTAATCGAAAAATACGGGGCTGATGCGGTCCGTTTTGGTCTAACTTACATTAATACCGGCACTCAAGATATAAAATTCGACGAGAACGCAATACTAGCCGGCAAAAAGTTCGCTAATAAACTTTGGAATATTAGCCGTTATATTTTAATACAAACTGATGGATGTGGCGGACCGAATGGCGATGGCAAAAAACCCGAACCGAAATCGGAAGTGGATAAAGTAATTCTAAATAACCTCGATTCTTTAATCAACCTCGATTCTTTAATCGCATCAACTGACGCCAATCTTGATGAATTTAAATTCGGCCAAGCCGCTCACGATCTCTACGAATTTATCTGGCACGACTTTGCCGACATTTACCTTGAAGAATCTAAAAAACAGTTTGAAAATCTGGAATATCGCGTTAGAACGACTGAAATTCTGCTATATGTTTTACAAACGTCTTTGAAACTCCTACACCCAATTATGCCATTTATCTCCGAAGAAATCTGGCAGATCCTTTATAAAGAAAAGTTAGTCGAGAAAAACCTATTAATCACAGAGCGCTGGCCAAAGTGAAATGAAACACGATCCAGAATATTTTTTAACCAGAATTATTATCATCATCGGTGTTTTAGGCATTGGTTTTTTTGGCGCAAAAATCATCGCAAATATTTGCTATGATAAATGGACTACCGAAGCCTCGAACTTAGGAGATTTCAAAGACCGATATGAGAACAAAATCAATCTTGAAACCGACCCTTACGAACTTGGTAAAATCGGGATGTCGTTATTAAAAGGTGATCATAACGAAATCGCTTTAAAAGCGTTTGCCAAAGCCGCCCAGTTAGATCCTAATTGGCGCGACGGGTGGGTTTGGAAAAGTTATAGCGAACTTAAATTAAACGAGCCCAAAACTGCTTTGGAGTCGCTTAAAAAGGCTGAAAAAATCGATCCTATCTACCCTTTAACTTACCAACTTTTAACAATTGCCTACCAGCAAATTGACGATCCTCAATCCGCCAAATTTACCCAAGATAAACTTGTCTATCTTACAAAAACATATCCTAAAAGTATAAAGTAAAAGTATTTCGTGCAGATAATTGTGAGTTTGATATAATGATAATGAAATAGCAAGTTGCGAGGACGTGTAACTTTGTATTGGTGTAGAAAAAAATATATATGACGCCCATCCAGCGCTCAATCTCTTGGAGAATTAGGTAATTCTTTCCGCAAGGAAACAAATCTTCCTCTTTTCTAAATAGATTTCGCTTAGGAGGGCTTCCTGTTCTTTGCTTCCGTTTGAGGAATGCAAAAGCAGGAACGGAGGGGATTTGCGTATTTTTCGTGGTTATAAAAAAATTTTACTTTGGACTCTAATATTTATTATTGCTTTTAGCAATCTTTTAATGATCTTCGGTAATCCCCAAAAGGCCAAGGCTGTTGGCTGGAAAACTCCCGACCCGGCCAATCCTGGTTTTTATTTAGAATATCCGCCTCCCGGTAGTACACCGGCGGCAATAACACCCGCGAGTGGAGTAAACTACAATCAACATAAAAGCCCTTTAGAAGTGTCTTGGACAACAACAGTAGATACTGATGCTGTGGGCCTTAAACTTCCCGAAGGGTTTATTGTTAAAACCGGAGAAGCCAAAACAACAGACTGTTCTTTCGCTGGTTGGGATAGAGAAACTACCAAAACCGGCACAAGAACGAAGCGAGAAATGTCAGGCAAATGCGGGTCAGTTGACGTTAAAATTATTATTTATACAGATGATCAAACCCGCAACATCCAGATTACGGATTATCGGATTATTGATAATAATATAAATACATTTGGCTTGCCAGACGGGACAAAACTTTCGGTGCAAATATACGGCGAGGGAAGTTATTCAGCCATTAAAACTATATCCGTCGCCGTAGACACGACAAACCCGATCGATTTGGGCGAGGCCTTTAAAGATGACAATATCGACGGCTATATTGCTTTGAAATTAAAACCGTATGCAAGTGTTACCGGTGATACATCCGAGCAGCCGCCGGGGACATCGGGGGAGGTCAATCAGGAGGATAAAGATTTTTTTAAGACTTTTATGACAGGCTTTAAGGGTGACGGTTGGCAAAGGCGCGTTCTTGAAAGAATCACTAAAAATCCCAACGAAGATCCCTTTAGGATTTTCGGATACAATACCGAAGACAGCCCGCCTAATTGGGTTAGCGTTCTTCCGCCTGAAGAAATAAATGGTCTCTACCAGACTTTTTTTAAAGGCTTTACGGGCGATACCGAGCCTGATAGAAATAATTTTAAGGCTAAATTAAAAGAAGCCCGCGATCTCCTTGACAAGGGTTTGGTAGATGAAAAAGGTTGTCTTGAAATTGACACTGAATTAAAAAACAATGCCAATTGGGCGGACTTTTATAAAACAATGAGCACCTATGTTGGTGGGGCAGTAGGTTTTTATTTTTCGGGTGGACTAGTCGGAACTGGTGTAGGTGGCGCAACCGGCCATTTTGTCGGCAACGGTATCAAAAGTGTTCTAAACAAAGGGAATGCCGAAACCGCCGAGGAGAAACTGGCTTTAGCAACTTTCTATTATATGAAAGGTACATATGCTTTGTATTATCTTGGCATCCGAGATGCCCAATATGGTTTAGAACAATATCAAACCAAGAAAGACAATTTGGAGGAATGGCGCGGATTTAACGTGTGGAAAGCCAGGGTTATTAAAGATACTGTTAAAATCTACAGCGATAAAATGCAAGAGTGTATTAAAAGTATCAACGAGACCATCGCGCAAATAACCGGCGATGACACTTGCGGTTTGCCTATCACCCAAATAGGAACAATGCGCTATTGGTTAGCAAGATCCCTTTGCGGAATTTTAGCAATGCTCGGCGAAGTTGGCGAATGGTTGATCAACGCGTTATTTTTATCTGTTTACAGCGCCTATCATCCACCAGATTCTAACAAACTTACCTTTTTAACTAAGCCTTTTATGATCAACCAAGCCCACGCAGCCTCCGGTACCCTCTCCCCATTGACAGACGCTCTAAGCGCCGGAACTTCCCAGTGGCCGTGGGTGATCGAAAGTTGGAAGTGGTGTATTGGACTAATGGATCTCTTTTTAGTAGTTATTTTGATGTTTATTGGAATCGTGAATATTCTCCATCTTCAATACGACACCTATAACGTGAAAAAGGCCCTGCCTTTAATCATTATTGGCGTTATTTTAGCAAACTTTTCTTTGCTTATCGTGCGCATGCTTCTTGACGCCTCAAATATTTTAACTAGGTCATTTATGGATCAAGATCCGGGAACCTTAGTTAAAGATTTAATTACAGCCGCGAATGTCGCCACAAATAAGACTAATGGCGCGATTGAGTGGTCAAGTGTCGGCGGACTTTTAATTGCAGTTTTATTCTCAATCTTTGCGATTGCGGCTTTTCTGATTTTGGGCTTTATGTTTTATGCCAGATACGCCTCCATTATTCTTTTAGCGGTTGTCGCTCCGCTGGCATTTATTGCTATGGCCTTTCCGCCCACACAGTCAATTTTTAAACAATGGTGGTCCTGGACGACAAAAATGGTGTTTATGAAACCAATCGCCATGTTCTTGTTATTTTTTGCCTGGAAAGTTAAAAGTTCTTCAGCGGCAATCGGCGACTTAACTGCCTGGATGATAATTATCTTTTTAGTTTATATGGCTATCCTTATACCTTGGAAACTTGGAGGGGCTATTTCCTCTTTCTGGGGTGGAGTCGGCGGAACAGTTTTCGGCACCAAAAAAGGTGGTTGGGCCAGAAAACCGGTGGATGAGTGGTGGCAGAGACGCAAAGATAAAACCGGGGCATTGGTTAAAAAATCCTTACCTGGACTTTTTGCCGGTTCAGAGAGAGACCGCCAAATAACTGAATCTATGAAAAAAACGGCTGACAGTCGGCTTAAAAAGAAAGCCTGGGAAAACGCAGGTGTTGTGGCGTCAGCGGGAGAAGCCCAAACCGCCGAAAACAAACTTAATAATCAGATGAAACAACAACAAGAAGCATATGAACGTGGTGAGTTAGAAATGAATTGGTGGGTGAGATTTATGCTCGGAGGTGTGAAGTGGGAAGGCGGCCGGCCGAAAATAAAAACTGGTCAAGATTTGGCCCAAGATTCCGCGTATACGGCGGCTGAACTAGTGCTCAGAACAAAAAATTATGAATCTGGCCAAAAAGATAGACAAAGTGTGGCGATGGCAGAAATCGCTCGAGAAAATAATGATCTTTCTGATACGTTAGCCGAACTTAAAAACCGTGGTCAGGGCACTCAGGATTTTGAGATTGATGAACATGGCCGGGTAAAATGGAAGTATCAAGTCGACGAAGAAGGTAATCAACTCGAGATTGACGGTGCCCCTGCCCCGGAAGTGGGTGATGTGAGAAATATGTGGGAGACAGTTTCGCAACTTCGGGCCCGGGCTCTGATTTCCGCCCGCAACAATCCTGAACTGGCGAGAAATTTAACTCAGTCGGCCGATGAATTACAAGGCCGAGTTGACCAATTTATTACTGAAAATCCTACCGTTGATGGACGAAGAGTAAATTATGGCGCTTTTATGGACAAACAATATGCCGGTCGGGTTTTATCCGGCGTTACACCGTGGGTCATGGAAGATGTCCAAACAAATTTGCTTAACGGCAACCCAAATGAAAGATATAAAAGAAGTCTCGAAGGATACGGTAATAGAAACGTTAGGGGTACGGGCGCTGAGTTAGATCTTTTTGTTAGCGGACAGCGCTCGAAACTCGGTTCCATGAGTTCCTTGGCTGCCGGGGGTATGATTATTGAGTGGGTCCAGGCCATGGAAAGAGGCGGGCGCAAAAACCGTTTACTGGATTTTGCCAATTTCCTCAGAAGATTTGATAGTGGCGGTCTCTTAGGAGACGAAGGAACGCTATTAGAATCCTTAGTAAGTAGAGAAGAACGCCTTACACCGGGAATTACCTACGGCTTTTTAGCTGAACAACTGATCAACGCGCGCCGACGTGGATCTGACGTTGAAGGCTTAGAAGGTATCGAGCCTGGCGCGAGTGCGCCCGCGGATAAAGAAAGATTATCAAAGGCTCTACAAGCACACTTTGCCGGCCAAGTTGGAATAGATTACGCGAGCCTTGACAGCATGTCCGAAGAACAACGCGCCCAAGCCTTAGCGCAAATTAGCTCCCAGGCAGTTGGCTTTATTAAACAAAACCGGGATATGTTTACCAGAATTGATGTTACATCCCGCGGGACGTCAACTGCAGATACTATCAAATTGTTTGACGGCTTAACCGATTCAATTTCGGAAATGAAAATCTTTTGCGGGGGTGGTAATCCAGTCCAGCAAATGGTTCAAACCAAAGATATTCCCGCCGAAAAACGGTTCGCCGAATTAATTGAGGAAGACCCCAAGGATACCAACGAAAGAAGAATTAAAAAACAGCAAAATCGCGAAGAATCCGAAAGACGCGCCCGGAGTTTCACTTCCTCAACGCCTGAAGATTTTTCCAGCTCAGTTGAACGTGCCGGCAGCGCTCGCCAATACGAACAGCAGAATACTGATGTTATTGAGTCAATCGCCCAACAAAGAAACGCTCTCGCCAGCCAAATCACAGTAGGCGGAGCTCCTTTGTCGGATATGCAAATTAGAGCAATGGCTCAAGCAATTGGAGGTGTTGTCGCAGCCAATATGGGGGAACTTCAGACCGGATTACAATCTGCACTAAGTTTACCAGGTTTGACAGTCTCTGCCGACCTTGACTTAGAAACGCCTGAGGCGATTAATGATTTTAAAACCCAGGTTGTCCAATTACAAACTAATTTAGATAAAATTGGTGAACTCCGCGGCCAAGTCGCTGCCGAAGAAGTCGCCCCGTATGTTCGCGTCGGCGATCGCGAAAGCGACGAATCTTTACAGGCCAGTGTTGCCAAGCTCGAAGAAGCGGCGCGTTCGTTTGAAGACGCATCTGCAAATCTTTCTCGGGCCGGTCGTTCAGTCAGTGATATGCCCAAAGAAGTCATGGACAAAGCCATTCAGGCTCTTGGCGAACGACAACAAATAACACCTCTTTCAAAAAAGGCTTTAGAATCTAATCCAATGGATATGGTCCAGGTACTTGCGAAGATGCTTACGGGCTTAAAAGCAGCTCAACGACTCGACGCTTCCGAAAGAGGCAACCAAGATGCGCTTTTACGGGCAATAAAACAAGAAATGCGTAATTTAAATAATAGACTCGCGGGAGACACTCCACCTCCGGCTGGTGGTGCAACACCCGGAGGTACAGAACCGGCGCCTTCGCAAACCGGTCCACCTCCAGCATCCCAACCGCCTGTGACGCCGCCAGGAAATCAGGGCGCTCCGCCGATCCCATAAAATAATTTAATATATTTATTCACTTTTATATTGCCTAATTAGGGCATTTTTTAGTTGTTTAAGATAGACCTGTTATTACTCTTGACAATTAGGGCTTTTTGTGCTATAATCAAATGTCCTCACAGTGAGGACACATAATACATTTGTTCCTTGACATCCTCCCTTAAGTTTCGTTTTTACAGGTTCACATACCTGTTCAATACCAGACCATACCCGGTTCCTCCATGGGATCGCCTTTTAGGCCTGGACGCGACATCCGTTTCGTCAGGCCTTCAAGGCCTGTGTCCTATATTCCGGCTGAATCTCGTAAACTACATCCCCAGGAGGGATACACTCATGAAGACGCTCAAGGTGTGGACCGCCATTTGGGCGGTCGTCGTTCTGGTTGTTCTGGTCGTCCCCTGCTTCGCGCAGGGCGACCGATCGGTTACGGTTGACCCTAGTCAGCAGAACGCTGGCCAGGGTTCGGCCCAGACCGGCGACCAGGCATCAGGTGGGGTAGGCGGTTACCGCCCGGCCCCGACCGGCCAAGACACTCGGAAGGCAGCGCCTGCGAACCAGGCAACCCCCTCCGCAGTGTACGCCGCGTATAACCACGGCAAGACGATTCTTCGGACCCACACCCGTGAGATCCGAACCGTCGTCGGCCATACCGATCACCAGGATCCTTACCGCGAGGTAAAGTCCTGGAATCCAGCGTCAAGATCATATGTAGACGCGCGCGACGAGCGCACGCTCCGTGAGGCTAACGCCTACACGGACGGCGCCATCGCCGGAAGCCGCACAGAAAGCAAAGGAGGGCATACGCCCATGGGTGCATCGCCGAACGACTGGAGCGGGCCACTGCCGCTCCTGCTGCCCCTGCTCGCACTGCTGCTGCTGATTCTCGTCGCGCTCAGTTGGGGCCGCATCCGCTCCTGGTTCGCACGGCTCTTCGCAGGGCCGGTCGTTTCGCCGGTAATCGTGCCGGATGCGACCAACCGCGTCTACGGTAGCCATCACGGCAGCCAGACGCCCACCTCTACTGTGACGATGTTCCGCCAGCCGGACACCTACCTTCGGATCTTGAAGGCCGGGTGCAACCGGCGCATGTCCGATTCCTGGATCTGGGCACCGGCTGGTGGCCGGGTGGCCCTGACCTGGTTTCCGGGAGACGAAGTCCGTTTCCTGGTCCAGGTGCACAATCCAAGTCGTATGGACGTCCCTGCCGGACACGTTATCCTCAACGACGCCTTCGAGGTCGCGACTGCTTCCGGGATGACCCGTCA
>JAENIV010000083.1 GCA_016844295.1 Candidatus Berkelbacteria bacterium | reverse complement strand
CAAAAATTGTTTTGAAAACTCCAGTTCGATAAATGAAGTGTTGAATATCTTTCAACGATAGTTTATCTTTTCGATTGGGAAAAAACTTTTTGAAATCTCTAATCAGCGATTGGTAGTATAGAATATCTTGTATTTTTTGGGGACTTTTCTTTTTTGGGAGAAGTTGTATTTGTGCCCAAACAAAATATCGAATTAAAACTGCCACAAAGATGGCGACAGCTTTACCGAAAAATGACATTATTTTTAATTGAATTTTTTGGGGTCGGTGAAAACGGGCTAGATATAATTTATAAAGCTTACTTTTGGCTAAGTCGGTTATCGTTGCTAAGTACCAAAATATTTTTGTCATATATGGGGAGGTTTGTCCTTCGCTGGAAAAAACTGGCCGCCAATTAAACTTATCTCTAGCTATTTGCTCAAGCGATTCCTGGTAGAACCAGTTTGGTCTATGATAGTTTTTTAAATTTTCTTTTGACCAATCGGGGTTAAAATCGTTACCATATTTACCTTTGATTTCACAATCTTCCCATTCTGGACAGCCCATAATATGGTAATAATCATAGCAAATCACATCTGATTTTATTCCCTTTTCTCTTAAGAATTTTGAATTAAGATAAGCATTATTGGCGATGTTGCCGACATGGAGAACCCTGATATTTTTTTTCATATTAGTTTTCTATAGACTTCCAATGTTTTTTTCACAATTACTTCTTTTGAATGATACTTATTAAACCATTTTTTAGATTTTTGTCCAATTTTTTTTGCTTTTAAGGGGTTATTAATTAAATCAAACAGCGCTTTTGAAATATTATCTTTTGAATATACCTTAATCAATGGCGGAGATTCAGGGTATGCCCAGTTGTTTAGTTCGTCCTTATAGGACAATAACACCGGTTTGCCTGCCTGTAGTCCCTCCGGGGCAATAGCCCCCATGCACGGAAGAATGACCTGATCCA
Organism: Candidatus Berkelbacteria bacterium; assembly: GCA_016844295.1. GTDB lineage: Bacteria > Patescibacteriota > UBA1384 > UBA12157 > JAENIV01 > JAENIV01. The sequence continues at coordinate 2,502 of JAENIV010000083.1, read as the reverse complement.
AAATTATATCCGATTCAAGCATCTTTTGAACCAAGTCTTTTTTAGTTAGCATCTCCGTCCATCGGATGTGTTTATCTATACGTAACCGGGTGCATAATTTTTGACTTTTTTTATAATCATTGCCCCATTTAATAAAGACAAACTCAAATTTACGCCTGCTTTTGATGGCAACTTCTGGAATTGCTAAGATAAATTGATTCAACCCTTTAATAGACCAATCGTGTCTGGTTGGACAAAAAATTGTAGTTATTTTTGTTTTTAGACCTGGTTTCTTGGGGGCTTTTCTGAACCAGTAATCATCAATCGGGTGAGGAATAGGGCTATAGTTATTTATGCCTAATCTTTGCGCGGCGATATTATTGTCGTTGTTGGTGATGAAAACATGGTCTGCGAGATGATAGGCTAATGCCGTTAACCTGCTTTGCGGTGAATTTTCAAAAGGCATTTCGCGAATTGTTCCATGCTCGAAAGCAATGTAAGGCCGTTTATTCGCTAACATGACGTGGATGGGGGCGATGCTATAGGCCTGGATGATGTCATATTGCTTGAATATATGTTTTAGGGCTCTGATTTCGGAGATGTAGGGTATAATATCCTCGTAGCTTAACCGATCTTTACGATTCGGAAAGACTTTTTTAAATGTTGAAATCAATTGACCAAAATAGATAAATTCATTGACTGACATGTATTTTAGATATTTATTGAGAAGCCCCACGATTGCTAAGACTTTTTTTAGATACTTATCAGCCATTCCGAAATTAGAAGTTTTACTGATGTAACCGAAATTTTTTGCAATCTCGGCAAGAGGACCGGCTTGATACCAAGAAGGCCTGGTAAAATTTGGATCTATACCCATAATTTTATGAGTTTTTAAAATATGCGGGATATTCTCCGAACTAATTTCAGCTCTTTCCCATTCAGGAGTACTTATCGGGTGGTCGTAATTTGGCGAGATAGCATCGGCGGAAAAACCGTTCTCGCGTAAAAAAAGAGCGTTAAGATAAACATTATTCGCGATATTGCTTCCAATGTGTAATATTCTTGGATTCTTTTTCATTTATTGGGTAAAATTAGATCAAAAAAGGCGGTTAATAAAATTAATCTTTTTATAAATTTGGGTGGGACTGTTTTTGAATTATCCTCTAAATTTCTGAGGTAAGTATTAATATAGCTTAAAACCTCCGATTTTCCATAGCCGTTTTTTGCCGCGAGGTAAAAAAATTGATTGCCTTTGTAATTATTTAAAAATTTATCCGTTTTCAAGATGATATAACCATAAAAGGCACTTCCAATGCGGGTAAATTGAGACGAGAAGGGGTATTTTGCCACGATATCTTTTACCGTAAAAAAATTGCCCAAATCTTTATTGACAAAATCAGCTATTTTAAAGTTGCGATGATATTGGTGTACTTTTGGTTCTTGGTTTGATCCCGTCCTTGTTTTTCTATATATTAAGTGGCAAAGGCTGGCTATCGCTCCTGCTATCCAAGGGTCTGTTTCGGCAATAAAATTATCATCGTTTGGTTCTCTGCCGATCAGTTGACCATAGGGTTTTAAGATTCTTTTTATTTCTTGGAATGATTTTTCCAATGAAGGCATATGGTGCAGAACGCTCGAGCAGATTACGACATCGAACTGTTCGTCTTTGAAGGGTAATTTTTCTGACTATCTTTTTTATTTTAGTTAATTCTGGCCATAGTGAAGCCGGGCCACACCCGAGATCTAGAACTTTATCATTTTTTTTGACATTTTTCTTGACATAGTTCGCAAAATCATGGTCATATTTTATGGCTATCGGCCAAGAGTGATAAAGCTTGTTATAATTCTTGGCAATTTTTTTCTCATAATCAAGTTCTTCTTTTTTGAAGTTTTTCATTCTTCAACCTTCTTGATTTTAACCTTTTGATCAAATACGGTCTGAAGGGGACGGTTTCGTCTTTTAATTTCTATTTTATAAACTTTATCATGCAAACAATATGGGTCAACATACATCACCGATTCGGCTTTAGTTTCTTTTTTTGGGAAAAAGCCAACGGTTAAATAAAAATCACCATCGCCCAAATTAATCTCTGGCCAGATTAGTTCGACATAACCTTTATCTTTGAGGACGCCTAACTCTAATTTATGGTGAAACGTTTCTTGTTCTCCAGAGAAAAAGCTGGTGGCAAAAACACCATCATATCGTGTAAATAAACAGTACAGACCAGGATTATCAATTGCTTGATTGGTTTCGTAATAAACTCTGATTTTCAGATTTGCACCTTGAAAAAAGCTGTATTTTTCTTTACCCGTATCATCTAAAATCTTTACCTTGCTGATTTTAAGCGGTCCTTTGCCGATAATTTTTTTACCTTCCTTTTTGGCTAAATTATCAACTTTTAACTTTTTATTAACTTCTCGCATGACGGTAAATTCGTAATCCTGGCAGACCATTACCGGTTCACCATCCGCCTTGACCCTCCCTTTTTCTAAAAGTATGGCCCTGTCACAGAGCCGCTGGAC
>JAENIV010000032.1 GCA_016844295.1 Candidatus Berkelbacteria bacterium | reverse complement strand
ACGGAGATCACGAACTTGGCAGTGCCCTTTTTGCTGCCGGGTTCGAAGTCTTTGACTACAACATGCTTGATATTCTCGAGGAGCGTGCGAGCATTCGGGGAATGGACCTTCTCGCCTTGGCCGGAGGTTTCGCGGATGGAGATGTTCCAGAAACCGCGGTCGGCTGGGTCAAGATGATCCAAGACAACCCGATCGCAGCCGAGCAGTTTGAAGAATTCCGCCAGCGGCCGGACACTTTGGTTTTCGGTGTCTGCAATGGATTCCAAGTCCTTACAAGGATGGGATGGCTACCTGGTTACGACATCCCCTTGAAGACCAAACCGCAACTTCAGCAGAACAAGTCTGGACGTTTCCAGTCACGGCTGGTATCAGTGCGCTTCGAAAACTGCGATAACGTTTTCCTTGAGGGTATGGCTGGGACTATCTTCCCTCAGGTTTGGATCGCCCACGGAGAGGGTTACCCCTATTTCCCAGATCCAGATGTTATGGATCAAGTCAGGCAAGACCGACTCGTCGCCATGTCCTTCGTGGACTTCGACGGTAACCCGACAGAGGTTTACCCGCTCAACCCGAACGGCAGTCCTCTGGGGATCACCGGTTTATCCTCGCCAAACGGGCGAATCCTTGGCATCATGCCGCACTTGGAACGCAGTTTCCAGCTCTGGCAAATGCCTTGGCTGCCCAAGGAGTGGCGGAATCTTGAAGCCAGTCCGTGTTTGCGGGTATTCCAGAACGCCTACGCTTGGCTCATGAATCACGAACAAACCTAAGTACATATTCTAACCACCTATTCAATATGCGCCCCCGCACACCGGGGGCGTTTCTATTTACAATCATTTTATTGTCCTGTTATATAAAGAAAGCAGGGGAGAACCTTCAAGGAGACGAAAGTGTCACAAAGGGAATATGCTCTTTCTGGAGTGGATTACACCAAACTCCAGGGTTTCAAAGACATGATGGCCGCTGCTGGCCAAAGAACGCTTGATTTTCCCAATAAGCGCGGCTGGTTTATCAAGCGCACACCTCACTCGCATGGCGGAATATATATGTATAATGGTCGCGACACCTTGCCATATTATCTCTGTAATACCCAAGAAGGTCTTGGTAACAAGAACTGGATCGCTGAATGGATGTACCAGTTCTCTGGAATCGACAGTACTTTTTATGACGGAATTGGGATTGATACCGCCCGGATGGCCGTTAACGACTTGATCGCCCAAGGTGCCTTGCCGATTGTCTATACAGACGAAGTTGCCGGTGGAGACAGTGACTGGTTTACCGATCAGAGACGCAGTGGCGATCTTGCGGAAAGCTTTTTCCAAGCATGCAAAGATGCCGGAATGGCTCTGGTTGCCGGCGAATCTCCGGCTTTGAAATACTTGATCAAGGCTGAACCGCCCGTGAAGAGCGCCCCGTCGTTTTCAGGGTGCGTAACAGGTGTGATTCAACCGCATTCACGTATAATTACGGGCGAGAAACTAAGAGTTGGTGATAAGATTCTCGGGGTTACTTCATCGGGTATTCACGCCAATGGAATATCGCTTGTAATCAAGAGGGCGTTAATATTGCCAGATGTCTTTATGACAAGGCTGCCTAATGGGAATACTCTTGGTGAGGAAGCCCTCATTCCGACTATGTCTTACGTTGCTTTAGTCGAAGCCCTGCTTGAAGCCAGAATTGATATCCATGCACTTCTTCCCGGTACCGGCGATGGTGTTGCCAAACTATCTTTTGATAAACGACCTTACTCTTATCGGGTGACAAATTGGTTGCCTGATGAGCGAATTCCGATCCTCTTTAGGTTCTTGCGCGAATTGGGAGTTTCCTTGATGGACTGCCTGACAACATTCAACTGGGGTATAGGTTACTATATCTTTATACCCGCCTCTGAGGTTGACCGGACAATCGAAATTGGTACCAAGGCCGGTTACGAAATCATGGAAGTCGGCCAGATCGAAGAAGGCCAACGCCAAACCATATTCGGGCCAGCGGGTGATCTCGTCCTTCCGCCTCCTGGCGAATAACCTTATCTAGTTTGTTTTCCTCACACCGAAAGGTGTGAGGTTTCGTATCCTTGAATTTTTACCAGTAAAGTGGTAAGTTATGGGTATGGCAAGAAGACGTGTAAGAAAATTAAGTAAAAAAGAGGCCAAAGCCGCGTTTAAAGAAGGTGTAAAACGCCAAGAACGTGAGTCGGTAGTAAAAACTGAGCAAAAGGCCGAAAAATTAGGTTTAGAAGTTCCGTCAGTTTTAACGGTCCGAGAATTTGCGGTGATTTTGAAATTATCTGTTACAGAAGTCATTGGTACATTAGTTAAAAATGGCGTAATGGCCACTATTAACGAATCAATTGATTTTGATACTATGGCAATAATCGGTGATGAACTTGGTTATAATATAAAACTGAAAATTGAAAATACAAATATTCAAATAGAAAAAACCCCAACCAAGAAAAAATTAAAACCACGAAGATCACGGGAAAACCAAATTACTCGATGCCATCCGTTCGACTGATGTTGTTGCGACGGAATCAGGTGGGATTACTCAGCATATAGGTGCCTATCAAATAAAAGTAAAAAGTAAAAAGGAACAAGGCAAAAGTGACGAAAGAATTATTACATTTTTAGATACTCCGGGGCACGAGGCATTTTCCGCCATGCGCGCTCACGGCGCCAATATTACCGATGTGGTAATTCTAGTAGTTGCCGCCAATGACGGGGTAAAGCCGCAAACCATCGAAGCTGCAAATCACGCTAAAGACGCCAAAGTTCCGATTGTTGTTGCAATTAATAAAGTTGATCTTCCAGAGGCCGATGTTGAAAAAACCAAAAGACAATTAGCCGATATAGATATTTTGGCCGAAGAATGGGGTGGAAAAGTTCCCATGATCGAAGTAAGTGCTAAACAGAATAAAAACATAGAAGGTCTTTTAGAAATGGTTTTACTAGTTGCCGATTTGGGAGACTTAAAGGCTGATCCGACTTTACCGGCCGCCGGAGTAGTTATTGAATCTCACATGCAAGCGGGCATGGGCCCGTTAGCGACCGTTTTGGTCCAAGAGGGGACTTTAAATGTTGGGGATCCGATTATCATTGGAAAAACTTTCGGAAAAGTGAGAATCATGGAAAATTATTTGGGTAAAAAAGTTATTACAGTCGGCCCGTCAACCCCGGTGAGAATCGCGGGTTTACAAGATTTACCAAATTTCGGCGATAGATTTTTAGCAGTCGAGAGTGAAAAAGCCGCAAGGGAAATGACAAAAACTAAAACCATCAAACGCAAAGTCTTTTCCATAACCGATTTATCAAAAGATATTAAAGAGGGAAAAATTAAAGAATTAAAAATTGTTCTTAAGGCAGATGTTGCCGGGTCATTAGAGGCAATAAAAAGTTCATTAGAAAATATTGCCACTCAGGAAGTAAAAATCAATATCATCCATGAAGGTGTGGGAGATATTTCCGAATCAGACATAAATATGGCGGTTGCCTCAGGGGCGCTTGTTCTGGGTTTTAGGGTTAAAGCCGATGCTGACGTTATGAATTTAGCCAAGAGAGAAAATATTAAAATTTCCATTTACGATATTATTTATCAGCTCATTGATGATATTTCGGCGGCCCTATCAGGTTTACTTGAACCGGAAATTGTTGATGTTGAACTAGGCAGATTAGAAATTTTAGCCGTGTTTCGTACAACTAAAAATGAAAAAATTATCGGAGGCCGAGTAACTAAAGGAAAACTTGAAAACAACACTAGGGCGAGAATAGTTCGCGATAAAGACACTATCGGTGAGGGTAAAATCACAAATCTTCAGCAAAACAAAAAAGATACCAACGAAGTGGCAGAAAATTTCGAATGTGGCCTAAAAGTTGACACGTCAACGAAAATTTTAGTTGGGGACATCATCGAAAGTTATAAAACAGAAGAAAGAACTCGAAAACTTGGTCAATAACCTTTTATTTGACTTATTTTTGCGCATAAAATAAACTGGGTATTGTAAAGCCGATATTATGTCTATTTTTAAAATTTTTTTAAGCAAGTTTTCTAGTAAGATAAATATTTTTGGTAAACGCATCCGTAACCGAATTCCCGAAGGTTTGATTGAGTTTAGCCAAAAAAGAGTTGTCCCCTACATAAGCATAGTGATTGTGCTTATTTTTACGTTGATCGCCAATGTGGCGCAAGCCAGCGAGGATACTTATACATATCAATATTCCGAAGATGTTATGGACTTGTCTCCCGCCGAGGTCGCAGGCGTAGTTTCTGTCGTCGGACCCTTCACGAGCCAAGTGGAAGAAGACCCATTAACAGTAGCCTTGGCCATGAACGATACATCTTTTATTGATAAGCCAGAAATTACCGAAACTAAAATTACCGAAGATCCCAAAGCCCCTGTGAAAAGGTCAAATACAATTACCTATACGGTTGAGGACAACGATACAATTTCAAAAATCGCCTGGAAGTATAGTTTAAAAATTTCCACCATCAAATCTGCCAATGGACTGTCTTCAGACAACATCCGTCCCGGTCAAAAATTAAAAATACCCCCTCAAGACGTAACGCAATCGCAAATTGCCGCTTTGGGTAAGAAAAAAGTAGCCGGTATTGCCATTCCGTTTTCAGGGACATTTCGCCGACCGACTTCGGGGTGGGATATGTCACAAACTTTTGGGCGGACCAATTTTGAAAATTTTCATGATGGGATTGATTTGACATCTCGTTCGGGAACGACATTATTTGCCTCTGCTTCCGGAAGAGTTATCCGTGCCACTCGCGGCTGGGGCGGCGGTTACGGCAACCACATCGTTATTGATCACGGTGACGGTTGGCAAACGCTTTATGGCCATATGTCAACTTTCAGCGTTGGCGTCGGCCAGTGGGTCAACCAGGGACAGGTGATTGGCATTATGGGCAACACCGGCTGGTCAACCGGCGTTCATATCCATTTTAAGATTACTAAAAACGGTCGGATCTTAAATCCGCTGGATTATTTATAAAAATATTGATTTACGATCGTATATATGGTAAAATTTTCCTACTATGTTAACAGATGAAGCGACAATTAAAATAACCGCCGGAAAGGGGGGAGGCGGTATGGTTTCTTTTCGGCGCGAAAAGTATGTCCCCAAAGGTGGTCCGGACGGCGGCGATGGGGGCGACGGCGGGGATATTTTTTTAGTCTGCACAAATAATGTTCATACTCTAGTTGATTATGCCCGCAAAAAATCCTGGCACTCTCAAAACGGTGAAAATGGCCGGTCAAAAAGACAAAAGGGGGCGGATGGCGAAAACCTTGAACTCAAGGTTCCACCAGGTACGATAATAAAAACTCAAAACTCCCAGCCCAAGGCTGGTCCGCCTGGGGCGGAAAATCTCAAAAGTCAAAATGGGGGAATTAATTCTAATCAAGAAGATAGTGAAGTTTTATATGATTTTACTAAAGAAGGGGAAAGACTCTTAATCGCCAAGGGCGGCCACGGCGGCTGGGGAAATATCCATTTTGCCACCGCTACCTACCAATCCCCTACTTTTGCAAAACCGGGAACACCAGGGGAAGAAAAGAACTTAAAATTAGAACTTAAACTTCTAGCCGATGTCGGAATTATTGGCTTGCCCAATTCAGGCAAATCAACTTTATTAGCCCGGATTTCTCGCGCGAAACCGAAAATAGCCGATTATCCTTTTACCACTCTGGAACCAAACTTAGGAATGGTCGAAATTCACGCTAAACAATTTATTTTTGCCGACATTCCCGGGTTAATTGAGGGCGCTTCCAAGGGTAAAGGTTTGGGAGACAAATTTTTACGCCATATTGAGAGAACCAAAGTATTGGTCCATATAATTGACATCAATAGCCAGAATTTAGAAAACGATTACAACGTCATTCGTCACGAACTGGCCGAGTGGTCTAAAACTTTGATTAACAAAAAAGAACTTATTGCGTTAAATAAAGCCGACACTTTAGAAAGTAAAGTTGCCCAAAAAACCGCTCAAGATTTACAAAAACTTATAAGTAAAAAAGTTTTTGTCATCTCAGCGGTTTCTGGCCAAGGTGTCAGTGATCTACTTAATGAACTTTCGAAGATCTCTTAATATTGGTAAACCAACTAAAATTGCATAATACAAAGCGCTCGTGTCAGAACCTGTTTTTGGCAAAACTGAAATACCTGATACCATTTTAAATGTAGGCTCTGTGGTAGCAATACCAGCTTTAACGTTTGCTGATGCTGCACCTAAAACTTTAATTTCAGAAGGACCGCATGGTACATTTACTTTTACCGAATAAGTTGCTTGTTCACCAGGTACAATAGCATTGGCTGCCGTTGTATCCCATCGCACTCCGGTATATCCCGCATCGGTAAGATGGATAACAGACCAAACACCGTCTTGACCTTCAGACGGTGATTTTATTTCCGGATTATATTTGCTTTCAAAACCAAAACCGACTTCAGCCATAGTGGTGGTTGTACTTCGGTTAGCAACAGTTAATGAGACATCATTGTCTTGGCCACAAACAAGTTCCGACTTAGAAAAACTGAAATCTACCAATAAACTAGTGCTGGAAACACCACCGGCAGTGCCTCCACCACCTGGTCCTTGGCCGCCGCTTGCAGCGGACGCAACCCCTGGCATTATCAAAATTGCCAGACCCAAAAGCATGCCTGAAAATAGAGCGAGTGTTTTTTTCAATTGTCCTCCTTCGTTTAGTTTGTATGTTCAATTTATATATTAGGCTTAGTAAAATTTCTTGTCAAATAATCCCTATGTCTTGATTTTCTTAATTTAAAAAACTATAATATCACCGAGTGTTGTGCTCATTGACAGAAGAGGAGAAAGCAAGTGGTATTAGCAGCGGTGATTATTGTCATGGGGCTATTGGCCTTTGTTATTGGGGCAATATGGAAAGGAAATCAAATCAGCGGGGAAGAGGAAAAGACTACTAAAAAGGTAGATACTTCTGCTGACGACGTCTACGGACGGGGCAGGAACTCATACTATGGCTGAAAGCCTTCTTGATTTTCTCGATATTGAGTTTACCGAACGGTGTAATCTTTCTTGCCGGCATTGCTACATCCGCCGGCCGATCGGATCTGCCAAACACGAAAGTCGGGAAATCTCTTGCGGCAAATGGGGTTTGCTTTTGGTTGAGGCCAAAGACCTCGGTTGTCAAGGAATCCGATTCACCGGCGGCGAACCTCTAATCCGCGATGATTTTCCTCTTGTTTACATCGCCGCTCACCAACTTGGCTACGAAATATCAGTTTCCACTAATCTAACTAGGTTAAGTGATCGGATCGCTGACGTTTGACAATGTTTTGCGCCTACATCGATTGCTATCTCTGTCTATGGTTATGATGAAGAAACCTTTACCAGGACAACCGGTGTATTCGGGTTGTTCCCGCAGTTTCTGACCAATGTCAGCATACTCCAAAAACGGGGGATTAAGTTCTGGATGCGTTACCCGCCGCTTCGGGAATTTGTTCGAAACGAAGACCGCATACGTGCATTTATCAGAAGTTTGGGAGCCGACGACCCCTTGTGCCTTACCCGTGGGAACTGAATCTAAGTTCCGACGGCAACTGGTGGCGAAACCGCCATATTCAGGGCCTAAGACTCCCACCCGAAGAAGCCGCCCGGGAACGATTACGCGACGGCGATACCGCCGAAAATGACCGCCAGAAAATCCTCCAAGGACAAAACAACCGCACTCAACGTGTTTTCACTTGTCCGGCCGCCGGTAGGCGGCCGACTATCAACGCCTATGGCCAACTTCAAGTTTGCCTTCAGGTTAGACACCCTGCGACGCTCTTGGACCTTAACCAGGAAAGTCTGAAAACTGGATTAACCTGGCATTTCCCGCGCATGAAGAAACTTAAAACCCAAAGCCGCTCTTTCTTTCAGAAGTGTGCTCAATGTGCACTTCGTCCCGCCTGTCCGCAGTGCCCGGTCGTCTCCTGGATGGAAAGCCGGACTCTGGACGAGCCAGGCGAATACTACTGCCAAGTAATGCACGCCCAAGCCCGACAACTCGGGATTCTCTTCGCCGGCCAGTTCGGCTGGCAAGTCAAATTATCTAACTAACTTTTCGCCCCCACCTTTTTTACAAATGTGGGGGTTTCTGGTGAAATTACCCGATAGATGTTCTGTTTTGTTGATATTACTCAACAAATGCATCATAATTAAAATCACCTCGTAAGGCGCTGAGTCGGAAAGGAAAAAGCGGTGAAATATTCCTATGAAGCCATAGTCATTCGAATAAACCTTGAAGGTGAAGAGACCGAGCGCGAGCAAATTCGCGGCGAGTTCGAAACCACCAATCCTAATTCCGGATACGATATGGCCAAAATGCTAATTCATGAGCATCTCGGGCCCCAAGACACATTTCTTGAAGATTTCACTGTTCAGGAGGTTTCCGAATGAACCCCTTGCCAACACGACTTTCGGGTCTTGAATTTTCTGAACTCCACCACACGTGTTCGGAGGGTCTTGACTATATCCTCAGAACAGGGTCTGACTGGAAATATAATAAAGTCAGCGGCGACTCAGACTACTCATTCTGCCGGTCAATACCATTGGCCGAATACATCCGCTGGGAAATCGCCCATTTGTATGCTTTAACCGAGGGCGAGGGATCGAAACAACGAATCACTATCGTCTTAGCAGTGAAGCGTAAGTACATTGTCCACAACCGTCTATGGGAAATTGGCAAAGTTTTGCGAGATGCCGCTATCTACATACATCAAAGGTTTGGAAATCCCACCGCCTATATGGTTACGGAGTACACCAGTGACCGCCGCACCTTCTTTCTCGGTCAGGGAGAAAAACTCCTCGAACCAACCGAAGTCAGTCTTTTACCTCAATAAACGATCTTTCTCTTGGTCTTCGCTCACGCGAGGACCTTTTTCGTAAAATTGATACTTCAACAGGTTCAGTATCAATCTTGAGCGGCTTGTCCCGAGTATGCTCGAGGGAAGTCGAACAGATTGACAAGTAAATATTCTTTTTATATATTACCCTTAGGTCGTAAAAGGAGCCTCAAGTGGAACACATGACAATCGACTCTCATGACGGCGTGCCGCTTTTTTGGCCGCATGGCGAAAATCTACGTTGGTTCAGATCCGGATCCTTCGGACTTTCCGATAAAGATCGTCAGGCAATCCTTGATCATTTCGGCATTAAGCACTGGTACTTTCGCGCCGAACGTCTTGATAGGACTTCCCCGGAGGAACTGCGCGGATTCGCTGAGAAAGGTATCTCCCTGGAAAGTCTCGAGAATCAGGAACTCCTCGATCTTCACAAACGTGCGTGCATCGAATACGGTATTATCATGATCGAAGATCGAAATGAAGATCTCATGAAGTTCTGGGGCGGTCTGGCGACTGCCGTATCAGCCGTTATCTTTGGACGGATGACAACTCCTACGCCTGCGGCCAAATCGTAACTCTCTTCGAACAATTCCATATCTATTTTGGCGGGCGAATTTTCGCCCGCTTATTGTAAATTTAAATTACTTGTGAGATATTAAAATTAGAATTGGTCTTGTTGCAAATCAAAATGGAGGGAGGTGATTAGCAATGAAGAAAAACGCTCTTGATTGGATTGCATTTATCTTAGTCATCATTGGAGCCTTAAACTGGGGACTGGTTGGTGCTTTTAAGTGGAACTTGGTAACAGCCATTTTCGGCGATATAACAACCGCCGGCTCACGAATCGTCTACATTCTTGTAGGACTTTCCGCTTTGTATTTAATTGCCACAATGGGCAAAATGACAAAAGAATAAACCCACACACCAAAAAATTGGTGTGACGGGTAAATCGCAACAAACAAAACCCGCTGGAAAAATTAAAGCGGGTTTTGTTGTAAAAATTATATTAAATATAACGAAAAGGCCGCCGGAAGTTTCCGTGCGGCCCAAGATGAAATTGAGATTAGAAGTAGCGTTCGTCCTTAAGGACCATGGTTGTGCCCAGAAGTTTGCGGGCAAGGATCGTAGTGTCATCGTCTTCGAAGGAAACTAGTGTGCAAAGAAGCAAATGGCGGGATGTTCCGGACAAATGTCCCATTTGAGTTTCCCAACTCTGGATCCCATCCTCGCGTCTTTCCGAGACCATGGGCATGTTTTTCGAATGCATATCATAGTAACTTTCAATAAGATGATAGTTACCAAGCCGATTCCAGATTCTCGAGCAGGCTACTTCGCGAGTTGCGAAGTTAAGGCCAATAATGGTTTCGTCCTGGATAAAGGGAAATTCGAAAGCGATATCTCGAACAGCCTCCCATGCTGGATAGTTAATGGCGGAAGTTATAATCCCG
>JAENIV010000031.1 GCA_016844295.1 Candidatus Berkelbacteria bacterium | reverse complement strand
CCCCGACTTCGTGTTGTTCCTCTGGGCGGGAATGGCGAAATCGGGAAAAATATGACCGCTTATGAGTACGGCGACGATATTATTGTCGTTGACTGCGGTTTGATGTTTCCTCGAAGCGAAATGTATGGGGTAGATTTTATTATTCCGAATATCGCTTATCTTGAGGAACGAAAAGACAAACTCCGCGGTTTTGTTTTTACCCACGGCCATGAAGATCATATTGGCGCTATTCCTTTTATCTGGCCTAAACTTCAAGCTCCGATTTATGCCACTAAACTGACGGCCGGATTTATTGAATACAAAATGAAAGAATCGGAGTTAAATCCTCAAATTCGAGTTGTCAAAGCCGGCGACAAGATTCAATTGGGCGTTTTTAAGATTGAATTTATGCCCTTTTCCCACACATTCTTAGATGATGTCGGTTTAATAATTGACACACCAGAAGGTAAAGTTGTCCATATTTCCGACTTTAAGATTGATCCTAATAAATTGGAATCCCAACTGGTGGTTGAGAGGTTAAAAGAACTCGGTACACACCAAGTGAAACTTCTCCTTCTGGAGTCCACTAATGTGGAGCACAAAAGTACGCCCATTGCTGAAAGTGTTGTGCATGATACCTTATCCAATATTTTTCGCCGGTCTAAAGGCCGTTTGATTGTTACCTCATTTGCCTCATCTTTGGATCGTATCCAGGGAGTTATTAACGGCGCTTCAAAATCGCACAGAAAAATTGCCATTGCCGGACGGTCTATGGAAAAATCTATTAACATTGCCATGAATCTAGGATATCTCAAAGTACCAAGAGATATTTTGGTTGATGTCAGGCGTCTTAATCATCTTCCTGACAATCAGGTGGTAATTTTATGCACCGGTTCTCAGGGTGAGGAATATTCCGCCCTGGTACGCATGTCTACCGGGGATCATAAACAAGTCCAAATTAAAAAAGGCGATACCGTGGTTATTTCTGCCGGAGCAATTCCGGGCAATGAGCGGTCATTTTCCGACACCGTTAACAACCTCTTTAAAGAAGGCGCGGACGTCTTTTATGGATCAGAAAGTCAACATTTACACTCTTCGGGACACGCTAAGCGCGATGAATTAAAACTGGTAATTTCCACCGTCAAGCCGGAATACTTTATTCCGATTCACGGAGAATACCGCCATTTAGTTTTACACACCAGGCTAGCCCAAGAATTGGGCATTCCTGAAGATCATACATTTGTCATGGAAGATGGCCATATTTTCGAAATTCAGAACGGCCAAGGTAAAGTCGCCCAAGAAAAGGCCGATGCTTCCTTCGTTTTGGTTGACGGTCTGGGAATCGGTGATGTGGGAAATATTGTCCTAAGAGATCGCCAGGCCATGGCCAAAGACGGAATTTTTGTGGTGATCTTAACCATTGACCACGAAACCGGAAAAATTGTTACATCTCCCGATATAATCTCTCGCGGGTTTATTTACATGCGCGAACGAGAAGATTTAGTCTATAAATCCCGCCAAGAAGTTAAAAAAATGTTTAGCCGCCATAATGAAAAATACCCGGCTAATTGGGACTATATTAAGAAATCCATCCGCCAGGAAATGGGCGAGTTCTTGTTTGCTGAGACAGAGCGTAAGCCCATGGTCATTCCTGTAATAATCGAAGTATAAGATAGAGACTAGGGACTAGAAAGTAAAAACCCGCGGAATGCGGGTTTTTGCGTATAATTACTCCTCAATTCTTGACAAATTTTAATAAATAATTTAAATTACTCATATAGATCACACGCGAGGGAGAATGCCCCATGGCCCAAGATGTCCCAGTTGATCCGAAACTCCCAGTTGTCATCAGCGGCCTTTTATCTGCCCTGCCGCAGAACAAGAGACTACCAGGCGACCGAGTCGTATGAATGTTCGGAATTGGCAGGGATCGACCGCTTCAGAGGATCGGGATTTTCTCCTGAAATCGACTGTTACATCAGGGGCTGTAATGACTTGACTTTCGCGCAAGGGATGATGACGGTTTCGAGCTCGTCGATCCAAAGCCGGTTTCAACGAGAGGCCTCGGCGATGTTTGAACCTAATACTGTGAGGATAATCGAGCGTCACGCCCAAGCCCTGCGAGGAAGGATTACCTGAAATGACACCTGCCCACCTGGGAAGTCTCATCGGAACCATCATCTGTTGGATTGTCATGGTTATCTACTGGAAGAATGCCTGGGCTCCTTATTACGATCCTAATCATCCGATTGGCATGCAATACGCATATACCGATGGCGACAAGAAAAAGCCCAAGAAATGGCCCTCTGACATTCCTTGGCCTGCGATCGCTCCCGCTATCGTTCTTCTGACGGTCGCATCTTTCCTTTTTGTCAGGGTTATGAACATTCTATCTTGGTAAACACAACCTATCATCGCTATCATCAGGGCCCCGCTCAGTGGGGCCCTTTCAGAATTTATCCACATTCGCGGAACTTATCCACAATACATATTTTGTTCGTGTGTGGATAAACTGACAATAAAACCTGTTAAACGAACCCCGCATAACATCTTACTGGCTTACCCCGCCAAGCGGGATCACGCCGTGCGCTGTATGCGGGGCAAGCACAATAATATTATCTGATTATATCTGTTATGCGAACAAAATGTGAAGGCAATTTGCGTTGTCAAGGGCATGCGACAGGGTATAAGAATTGACAAAGTAAAATTTTCGTGTTATTATTGATTTAGAAATATAAAAGTACTTTAACAAGGAGGGGTTGAAACGGTCAGGGATAAGCGCGAGAATTATTCGTGCGTTTATCTCTTGCCGTTTTTTCTGTATGAATGTTACCTGATATTTGCGAATTTCGTCCCATTCTAATTATCTGTTTATCTTAGTTATCTTGATTATCTTCTTTAACAACATACCATTACTGAAATTCCAATAGTTTCGGATTTCGATATTCGAATTTCGAAATTATATTTTGGATGGCTGTTGTATGGCTATCCAACCCACTTGATACGGACCTGTTTTCGTATCTTGGCCAAGCAAGATCAAATAGATTGGTTGTACCTTATTTTACATTTTAGTCGGCCGGCGCATTGCTTCGAAGGCGTGGCGGGCTAAAAAAATTACCCACCTCGGGTGGGACCCGGCAAGTTTATCCCGACTAAAACGTCGGGGGGCAAACAAATTTTCTTACGCTTCACGTTTAGTGGACTGTAGGATGCTCTCGTTTGCCAGGAAATTTCCGCCTAATTCCGTGAGGGGCGCCGTCCAGACTCCGTCCATAGGACAGGACTCTGTCCGGAGGGCTTTATACAAAAAGTGCGACGAACGGTCAACAATTTAAAGTAATATTGGGCCGACTCTCGATCGCGCTTTTTGTTATATCTCTTGAAAAATAGCCAATTATTTTATATAGTTTAATATTAATACAATTATGAATATTATTATTGGAACGGAATCATTCGCTCCCAATATTTCTGGTGTTGCAATTGCCACGGAAGTATTGGCGACTAATTTGGCTAAATCCAAAAATGCGGTTTATGTTTTTGCCCCAAGCCACCCTCAAGCGAACGATCGAAATTATAACTTCGAGGTCATCCGTTTTAAATCTCGACCAAACCCTTTCCGCAAGGGTTTTATGATTGCTAAAAAACCAAAAAAAGAAGTTTTAAAGCAAGTATTAAGGATCAAGCCGGATATTATCCATCTCCAAGACCCGACTAATATTTGTACGGGGCTACTTAAGGCTAGCCAGAAACTTAAGATTCCAATCGTCATTTCCAATCATTTTAGTTTGGATTACATTGTCTCATATGTAAACTGGCTAAAACCGCTCCATCCTTTCGTGAAGTTTGGTCTCCGAAAATACTTAGCACGATATTATAATTGCTGCGAATGGGTAATTTGTCCTACCGGAACCGTAAAAAAAGACTTGCTCACATGGGGTGTAATGATACCGGTTGAGGCGATTTCCAATGGTGTAGATTTAGAGAGATTTTACTCTTACGCAGACCTGAAAAACCTCTATTTAAAATATCATCTGCCGCAAAATCCGATTGCCCTTTATGTCGGCCGAATCGATCAGGATAAAAATCTGGGGATTTTAATTCGGGCGATTCCTCGGGTTTTAGAAAAAATAAACGCTCATTTTGTGATCGCCGGATCCGGAAATGATTTAGAAAGAATTAAAAAATTGGCCCGAAACTTAAAAATTGATCAGCAAATCAGTTTTTTAGGTTGGATTGACCATAATTCAGGAGATTTGCCTCAACTTTATCAAGCATCCGAGGTGTTTGTTATCCCTTCGCCACATGAGACTCAAAGCATCGTCGTCATGGAAGCAATGGCCTCCGGTTTGCCAATTGTGGGGGCTAGGTCCGGGGCTTTGCCTGAATTAATTAAAAATGGCCAAAATGGGTTTTTGTATGATCCGAGTGATAGTGATGATTTGGCAGGAAAGATTATTGAGATTTTCAAAGATAAAAATTCAATAAAAACTATGGGCAGGAAATCTTTAGAGATTGTTTCTTCACACCAATTTCAAGAAAGCATATTCAAAATAAGGAAAATCTATGAAAAAGTATTGGCTCGTCGCCAGACGTAATAAAATTATTTTAATAGCCATGATTATTATTCTGGGCTCATTGGCCGGATATTATATTTATGTACGAAAAAACCAAGTTTTACCGCAGGCTGCCATTTATTTTTTAGATGATATTAAATTACCGGAGAAAGGACAAAAGGTTTTGGTTTTTTCACCGCATCCTGACGATGAAAGTATTGGTGCCGCAGGTTTCATTTATGATTCGGTAAGTAAAGGCGCTCAAGTGAAGATTGTTCTCGTAACTGACGGTAACAAGCGCCATATCAAAATCCGCCGATATCAGGAATTCGAGAAAGCCACTGGTATTTTAGGTGTCAAAAAAGATGATCTAATTTATTTAAATTATCCTGATGGCAATCTAAAAGAAGAAAACCAAAGTGATTTATTAGCAAAGTTTAAAGATATAATTGATCAATATCGGCCCAATATCATCATTTACCCGTCGGTGCGGGACACGCATCCAGACCACGCGACAACGGGCAAGATTGTTGCAACTGTCTTAAAAAATGAGCATTTCCAAATGTTTGCATATGCCTACCTGATTCATAGCCGCCACTGGCCCCAACCCAAAAAAATGGCCTTAGATTTGTATCTTTTACCGCCGATAAAATTTATTAATTTTGATGACCAGTGGCAGAAATTAATGCTCGACGCTCCGGCTTTAGCAAAAAAACGGGAAGCGGTTTTTTCTTATCAGAGCCAGATTAAAGTGCCCTTGCTAAGAAGACTGATTTTATCGTCAATCAGGGCTAACGAGCTTTTCACAATTGAGAAAAGCCCATGATAGAAAGTTTATTACTGACAATATTTCATTTTTTCAGTAGTCTCGGGATCAGCGGCGTGTTTTTAAGCATGTTAATTGAAAATATCGGTATACCGGCGCCGACAGAGATAGGGTATCTTGTTGGGCAAGAATTAGTCAATACTGGAAAATACCATTATTGGTTGATCTTGCTCGTAGCGACAAGCGGTCATGTAATTGGCTCCTGTATTTCTTATAGCGTAGGTCATTGGGGTAACTCGGCAATCAGCCAAAGAATCTTGAAAAGTAAACGAATCATCAAAGTTCATGAAAAACTTGCTCAATGGTATGAAAAATATGGCAATTTGACAGTTTTCTTAACCCGCTTCGTCGGCTATGTCCGGCCCTGGAGTTCATTTGTTGCCGGTTTTGCTGGCGTTCGTTTTTGGCCGTTTTTTATCTTAACCTTAACCGGTTCCTTAATTTTTAACATCCTCAACCTTTATTTTGCGAATGTTTTTATCCTTGTCTGGCGCAAATTTGCTTCTTTCCACCTTCTAATTATTATCATCATTGGTTTGGTTTTTTTCGGATTTATTATCTATACTCTTATAAAAATGTTTTGGGCAAGGAATGGGAAGAAATAATGGTCGTGTCTTTGCGATAAATAATGCTCTATATAAAAAAAGGCACCGCGGATGCGGTGCCCTCTTGTTCGGCTCATTCGGGCGCTATGCAGTGGCTACCGCCAGTTGCAGTTCCTTCGGCTTCTTGATGCCGATATTGGTCCAGCACTCGCCGTCGATGCGCACCTCACCGAGATGCTGAAGCTCTGCCAGGGCCCTCCTGGTATCACTTTCAGTGTACCCGATCATTGAGGCGACCCTCCTGGTGCACAGGAGCACACTGCCGTTTCGGAAAACGGTTCTGACCCTCTGAATTGGATCGCGACATCTACTGCTCGGTGCTGTGGTACGATCTGGGACGCTCAAGGCGTGCCTCCTTTGGTATATCTGCCCGTTAACGTGCGCCTTCTTGATCGTTACAGGGCGAAACAAAAATCTGGCCGCTAAGGTCAGATTCATGTTTTCGGGAATTTTTATCATATCAAACATTATTACATATGTCAAGTGGATAAAGTGACCAAATGCGCAATATCGTCTTGACATTCAAGATTTTTTATGGTACAATATATTAATATCGTAAAAAAGATATTAGTCCTTAAGGAGGGCTAAAACAAAAATAAATGGAGGGCCCCACTACGTCCTGGCGGGCTACGTGGGGTAAATAACATGACAGAAACAATTCAAGACATTTCCAGGGAAATTGACACTAGCGTTACCCCTGAACAAATTCAAGTCGAAATTGATCAAAAAACAGGTAAATTAGTCGAATTCCACAGGGTAACATTCGAAGAAAAAGTCGCGTAAAGGCGACTTTTTCTTTATGATAAAAGATAAATCGCCTTGGGTAGCCCCGTTCGCTCTGGGGTCCCTATCCAGCCTACTCGCTGCGCTCGACCCCCGCGCGCTCAGGGGTATCCCCTTGGCTTACGAAAAATATGTATATTGTACTTCAAAATGATATAATTAATTTGTCAACTTAATCGAAAGGATGGGAATGGCCAGAAGGAAATATCGAAGAAAGGGCCAAAGACTTTCTATATGGGAAACTCTTGATTGGAGCATGAATCCTGACACTACTCGGGAAATAGTGGCAGTAATTTTAATATTATTAGGTATAATTGCTCTGTTAGGGATGATAAATGCCGCTGGTTCTTTTGGCCGGTTTATATTTCAAGTTTCAATTAATTTGTGGGGTATTCTTGGGTATTGTATACCCTTTATATTTCTTGGCTACGGCGTAGCCCTTCTTTGGACATCACGTTTCCAGGTAAAACCAGTGTCTGCTGTGGGAACATTTTTTGCGCTAATTTTTTGGCCAGCAGTCCTCTCACCTTTGGGAGGATCTATTGGAGCCGGTATAAGACATCTTTTTGAAAGCTTCTTAGGTTTATACGCAAGCCTGATATTGGTTTTCGCTTTAGCCGTGGTGTCTCTTTTAGTGGCTTTCAATACATCTATTAAAGCCTTATGGCAGAGATTGGGTCCCCAATCCCTTGACCCGGGGGTCAGGGTCAATGAACCGAAAGCATCTGTTTTTACCACTTTGGGCCGCCGCGCCCAACCGGTCTCGCCTTACCAACAGCAATTGCCGGCGGTTGGCCAAGAACACTGGGAATATCCATCTTTGGATCTCTTAGAACAAAATTCTTCGAAAGCCACCTCGGGTAATATTGTTAAAAATGTCGAAATAATTCAAAAAACTCTTAAGGATTTCGGGATTGACGTAGCCATGGGTGATGTTAACATTGGTCCGACTGTTACCCAATATACCTTGAAACCCGCGCCCGCGGTTAAACTTAATCAAATTACTGCCCGCACAAATGACCTGGCCTTAGCCTTGGCGGCCCACCCGATTCGAATTGAAGCCCCGATTCCTCAAAAAGCCGCTGTCGGAATCGAAATTCCTAACAAAGTACCCGCTTTAGTCACCCTAAGAGAAGTTTTAGAATCAGATGATTTTAAAAAGTCAAAATCGAACCTGTCGGTGGCTTTGGGCCGAGATGTGGCCGGTAATCCATTCGTGGTTGACATTAAAAATATGCCCCATATTCTAATTGCTGGCGCCACCGGATCGGGGAAATCCGTGTGTATTAATGCCATGATATTGTCTTTAATTTATCAGAATTCCCCCAATGATCTACGATTAATCCTCGTTGATCCTAAAAGAGTCGAATTTACCCATTACAATGGTATCCCTCACCTTATGGCGCCTGTAGTTTTTGATGTTGATAAAACCATCTCGGCTCTCAGATGGACGGTGGCGGAGATGGACCGTCGGTTCAAACTTTTTCAGGAAACGGGCCGCCGAAACATTGAGGCCTACAACGCTAGCCCGCCAGATGGAAAATTACCATATCTAGTAGTTTTTATAGACGAGTTAGCCGATTTAATGGCCCAAGCCGCCAATGAAGTTGAAGCCGCAATTGTCCGTTTGGCTCAAATGGCCCGGGCCACAGGAATTCATTTGGTTGTCGCCACACAAAGGCCTTCGGTGGACGTAATTACCGGACTGATCAAAGCCAATATTACCAATAGAATCGCTTTCGCTGTCGCCAGTCAGGTTGATTCACGAACCATTCTTGACCTCGCGGGCGCAGAGCGCTTGCTTGGAAATGGAGATATGCTTTATATTGGCAATGAATTAGGAAAACCAAAACGTGTCCAGGGCGTGATGGTGACTGACAAGGAAGTTGACAAAGTCACGGAATTTCTCAAGCGCGAAGGCCAGGCCAACTACGACGAGTCGGTTTTAACTTACCGCTCGGGCTCAGAACGGGGTATTAGTGGTGAATTAGCCGCCGAAGATGAACTTTACGAACAAGCCAAAGAAACCGTTGTTATGGCCGGTAAGGGTTCTGCCTCGCTTTTACAGAGGCGTTTGCGCGTTGGTTATGCCCGGGCTGCCAGACTTTTAGATATGCTCGAGCAGGAAGGTGTGATTGGTCCTCCGGAGGGGGCCAAGCCCCGGGACGTCCTAATTGACCCGATTACTTTGGATCACGAAAGGGCCCAAGCACACACACCGATGAATAAAGATTTCCAAAAACGTTACACACATGATAATCCAGGCTACGGCGGGACGCCTCAAAGCATTAAAGAACCCCAAGTATCGAGCGAACCTCAATACGGCCCAGCGCCTTCGGGGCCAACATATCAGCCTCCGCAAGAACCTAACCACAAAAATAATGATCAATATATTCAAGGAGATCAAGACCGATGAGCGATAATCCTACTCAAAAAGAAATCGATAATTTAAAAAAACTTTTAGAAGCCCAAAAACAGGAATTTTTATCGGTTATGTCTCATGAACTACGAACTCCAATGACAGGAGTCAAAGGATATTTGTCCATGATTTTGGAAGGCGACGTCGGCTCGGTATCTCCTGAGGTAAAAGAATTTATCGCCCAAGCCTATGTTGCCAATGACCGCTTGATCCGTTTGGTCGAGCACATGATGCGAGTGGCGAAAATCCAAGAAGGGAAAATTGAACTTCACATTAATAAAGTTGATTTAGACCGAGAAACCGAAATGATTGTGTCAGACTTTCAGATTCCTGCTAAAGATAAAAGCCAAACGTTAACATACGAAAAACCGAAAGAAGAATTATTTGTCAAAGGTGATCCAGATAGAGTCCGTGAAATTCTCATGAGTCTGGTCTCTAATGCGGTTAAATTTACCCCGGAGAAAGGGAAAATTGAGGTTTCGCATCGTTTTGAGGGTGATTGGATAATTACGGATATCAAAGATTCGGGCATAGGTATTCCTCACGAGCATCAAGGACGTTTATTTGATATTTTATCCAAGGGTAATTTGACTTTAACCGGTCAAGAAAAAG
>JAENIV010000030.1 GCA_016844295.1 Candidatus Berkelbacteria bacterium | reverse complement strand
TGCTTTAGATTCTTCAATCCCAGAACCCAAAAGAGACATTGAAAAGCCGCTGTTAATGGCCGTAGAAGATGTTTTCTCTATCAAGGGCCGTGGGACTGTGGCTACCGGGCGTATTGAAAGAGGTAAAGTTAAAGTTAATGAAGAAGTCGAAATAGTAGGTTTAAATCCTACCAAGAAGGTTATTGTTACAGGTGTCGAAATGTTTAAAAAACAACTTGAAGAAGGTATAGCGGGAGATAACGTCGGATTGCTTTTGCGCGGCGTTGAGAGAGAAGATATTGAACGTGGACAGGTTATTGGTAAACCAGGTTCAATCACTCCTCATACTGAATTTGAATCAGAAGTCTATATATTAACCAAAGAAGAAGGCGGCCGACACACCCCGTTTTTTAAGGGATATAAGCCCCAATTTTATATTAGAACAACCGATGTTACCGGAGAAGTTGAACTTCCTGCCGATACAGAAATGGTTATGCCTGGTGATACAATTAAATTTAAAGTTAAATTGCTTCAACCCGTAGCTATGGAAGACGGAATGCGCTTCGCTATCCGCGAAGGTGGAAAAACAGTTGGTGCGGGAGTGGTAACAAAAATAATTAAATAAAAGTAGTTATAAAGTAAAATAACAAAACATCAATTTGTAAAATGGCCAAAGAAAGCACTTCAAAAATTAAATCACCGGAAGAAGCAGTCAAGCAAAAAATCAGGATCCGACTTAAAGCCTACGATCATCGTATTATTGATAAATCGGCCCGTAAAATTATTGAAACGGCCGAAAGAACAGGAGCGGTGGTTACGGGTCCTATTCCCCTACCAACTGAGAAAAATAAAATTACAGTTTTGAAGTCAACATTTGTCCACAAGGATGCGCGCGAACAATTTGAAATGCGCATTCATAAAAGATTGATAGACGTTTTTGAGCCTTCGGCGAAAACAATTGATTCACTTATGAGTCTGGAATTACCTGCCGGAGTTGATATCGAAATTAAAACTTAAATTTCTTCGGATATTTAATTAGTAAAACTGAGGTAAATGTCAGGATAATATCTCGCTAAAAAAGATGTTTCCGGACGGAAGTATTATTTTTGAGCAAAATACTACAGGTTTCAACCTGTTGAAAGTGATTTATGCGCGCAATATATGGTAAAAAAATTGGTATGACAAGAATATTCGATGATAAGGGAAAGCAAATTCCGGTTACTTTGATAGAGGCGAAAGATAACGTAGTTTTCCAGGTTAAGGGTGAAAAAGACAATAAAATTGTTTCTCTTGCTTCGGGTAATAAAAAGCGCTTAAATAAGCCGCAAAAAGGCCAGTTTGACAAATTAAACATTAAGCCTGAAAAAGTTACTGAATTTAAGACTGGAAAAGATCTTAAGGTAGGTGATAAAATTACCCTTTCGGAATTTAATGAGGGGGAGGTAATCAATATTACGGGTGTGTCTAAAGGAAAAGGCTTCGCTGGAACTGTTAAACGCCACAATTTTAACACCGGCCCTAAAACTCATGGATCAAATAACTACCGTCAACCGGGATCTATCGGGGCTACAGGACCTCAGAGGGTTGTTAAAGGCAAAAAAATGGCTGGCCACATGGGAGATCGGAAAACTACTATCCCAAGCAGTACAATTATTAAAATCATCCCAGAAAAGTCTCTCATGCTTATCAGGGGTGCGGTTCCGGGACCAAAAAATTCATGGAGCCTGTTATGGACCAAAAATGAAAGTTAAATTATATAATTTACTTGGAAAATCTACCAAATCCATTGATTTATCTGAATCAGTTTTCCGCGTTAAAGAAAACCCCAGTTTGTTATCTCAAGCAGTATTGACTATAAGGGCCAATACCAGGAAAAGCATTGCGAATACCAAAGACCGGGGACAAGTCCGGGGTGGGGGGAAAAAACCATTCAAGCAAAAAGGTACAGGCAACGCACGCGCCGGCTCAAGCAGGTCACCTTTATGGACGGGTGGAGGAATAACTTTCGGACCAACAAATAAAAGAAATTTTACCAAAAAAATGCCAGGTAAAATGGCCAAAAGCGCTTTAAAAATGGTTTTATCATCAAAAGCGCGGAATAATCAATTGATAATCTTAGAAAAAATAGAGTTAAAAAGTCACAAAACTAAGCAAATGCAAGAAATCTTGGAAAAATTGCCGATCCAGGAAGGGAAAATTCTTGTTGTTATAGGCAAAACAAATGTTAATTTGGAATTAGCAACTGCCAATTTATCTTATCTTAAAACAATTCAAGCCTCAGGGATCAATATTTACGATATAATCAACAATGACTATTTACTTACAGACCAAGAAGGTATTAAAATTATCCAACAAAATCTAGAAAAATAATTTTATGCAGATATTAATTAGACCCATAATTACAGAAAAATCCCTTATCGGCGTTCGAGACGGACGATATGTTTTTGAAGTCGCCAAAAAGGCTAATCAACCTCAAATTGCCCAAGAAATTAAAAAGATTTATAAAGTTGATGTCGTTAAAGTCAATATTATTAATGTTAAGGGAGAAAAAAAATTGATTCGTCAAAAATATACTGCTAAGATTAAAGGTATTAAAAAAGCCATTGTCACTTTAAAAAAGGGCCAGAAAATTCCTGGTTTCGAAGAAAAATAATCAGATTTTAAACAAATGTTAAAATATTTAAAACCTACAACCCAAAGCCGTCGAAAAATGTCTGTTGTTGATTACAGCCAATTATCGCGGAGAACAAGTGAAAAAAAATTAACTACAAGCCTGAGGCGCTCTGCTGGTCGTGATAATACCGGACAAATAAGTGTTAGGCATCAGGGTGGAGGCGCGAAAAGAAAAATCAGACTCATGACGTCTCTTGAAAAAGAATTGAATGTGAAGGCTACGGTAGAACATATTGAATATGACCCAAATCGTTCAGCCTTTATTGCTTTAGTTAATTTATCAAATAAAACTAAAGGATATATTTTAGCCTGGGAACAAATTAAAGTTGGCGATATCGTG
Source organism: Candidatus Berkelbacteria bacterium (assembly GCA_016844295.1). Classification (GTDB taxonomy): domain Bacteria; phylum Patescibacteriota; class UBA1384; order UBA12157; family JAENIV01; genus JAENIV01. The sequence goes on along the minus strand of JAENIV010000030.1, from coordinate 9,410 downwards.
CAAGCATCTGAGAAAACCGAAATACAACCTGGCAACAGAATGCCCTTGATAAATATTCCCAATGGTATTGGCATATACGATATAGAAATGAAACCTTTCCAAGGTGGTAAATTAGCCCGATCCGCAGGCATGTCAGCAAGCATAGTTGCCAAAGAGGGTAATTGGATTCATATAAAAATGCCGTCAGGTGAAGTAAGGAAAATATTAAAAGAGTGTTTCGCAAGCATAGGCCAAGTTTCAAATATAAGTCATTCTTTAGAGCGCATTGGTAAAGCGGGCCGAAAGCGACATATGGGAATAAGACCGTCAGTACGAGGCAAGGCGATGAATCCAAATTCCCACCCGCATGGAGGAGGTGAGGGCGTCAACCCAATCGGTTTAAAATATTCGAAAACCCCGTGGGGGAAACATGCTCGTGGAGTTAGAACGCGCAAAAAGAATAAATATTCAAATAAAATGATCATCGAACGACGTAAAAAATAAAAAAGGAATTATATGAGCAGATCACTTAAAAAAGGTCCATACATAGACGAAAGATTAATAGCAAAAATTCAAAGGTTACACCAAGGCGACCAAACGATTGTTAATACTTGGTCGCGTGATTCGGTTATATCTCCGGAAATGGTTGGCTTCAGGAGGTCACAAATTAGGTGAATTTTCCCCAACGCGAAAATTTACGAGACACGGCGGCAGAATCGCTCGCGAAGAAGCACAATCAGTCGCCGCCAAAGAAGCCACGGCGATTACGAAGGCCAAAGAAGAACCAGCAAAAACTTCCTAAGAGGTTAAATAATGGCACAAGAATTAACGAAAATTAAACCTGAGAAAATAAAACCGGTTGCCAAACCAAAAGCGCCGGTAGATGTTGTTGTTAAAAGTAGATTTGTACGCATGGCCCCGGATAAAATTAGGCTTGTGGGTAAAGTATTGGTTGGCAAAGATATCGAGACGGCCTTAAATATGTTGCAGTTTATTCCGAAGGCGGCCGCAAATAAATTAAAATTGGTTGTTTTGAATGCTAAAAATATTGCCAAAAGTCTTGATCTCGAAAAAGTTTGGATTAAAACAGTTATTGTTAACGAAGGTCCTAAATTAAAGCGTAGACGCATAATCCATCGAGGAAAAGCCACAAATATATTAAAAAGAATGTCGCATATACAAATAAATTTATCAACTCAGAATCCTAAAATAAGGAGAAATAATGGGCAATAAGGTTAATCCAATCAGTATGCGATTACAAATAAACAAAAACTGGCAATCCAAATGGTTTTCAGATAAAAATTTTGCCCAGTTTTTGGGAGAAGATATCCAAATACGTGAAACTTTGTCAAAAAGATTTACAAAAATGGCCGGGGTGGCCAGAGTAGAAATATTAAGAAATCAAGATGCAACCAAGGTTATTATTTACACTTCAAAGCCAGGTATTCTAATCGGTAGAAGTGGTCAAGGAATAAATGATTTAAAATTATATATAATTAAAAATTGTCCCAAGATTAGAAATCCCAAAACAGGATTACCATCAAGAAAAATTGAAATTGAAATAATGGAAATTAAGGCTCCTGATTTATCGGCTCAGTTGGTCGGGTTAAATGTTGCTCACCAAATCGAAAAAAGAATTGCTTACAAGCGTGCCATCAAACAAGCAATTACCCGAGTTATGGAGGCGAGAGCGAAAGGTGTGAAGATAAATGTTGCAGGTAGATTAAACGGCGCGGAAATCGCTCGACATGAACATTATGGTGCGGGATCAGTGCCTTTGGGGAGACTGAGATCAGATATTGATTTTGCCCAAATTGATGCATTCACAACCTATGGAGTGATTGGAGTCAAAGTTTGGATTTACAAGGGAGATCAGATAACAGAGGAATAATATAATATATGTTAATGCCAAGGAAACTAAAACATAGGAAAGTAGCCAGAGGTAAAAGACGAGGAAACTCTTTAAGAGGTTCTGAATTGTCTTTTGGTAAATATGGTCTGAAATCTTTAGGTAGAGACTGGATTAGCGCCAGACAAATTGAAGCAGCCCGAAGGGCAATAACTCATTACATAAAACGAGGTGGCGAAGTTTGGGTAAGAATTTTTCCCGATAAACCGGTGACAAAATCCGCCGCTGAATCAGGCATGGGGGGAGGCAAAGGAAGTCTCGATCATTTTGTTGCCGTTGTTTTACCTGGAAAAATACTTTTCGAAATGGACGGAATAAGCGAAGAGGTTGCTAAAGAGGCATTACGTTTAGGCGCCCACAAATTAGGGGTTCAAACTAAGTTTATTAAGAGAAGCCAATCATGAAAATCAAGGTTCAAACAAAAGAATTAAGAGAAAAATCTACCAAGGATTTAGTCAAAGATTTAAAAGAATCCGAGAAAAAAATATCTGAATTGAAATTTCAAGCATCATTTAAAAAACTCAAAAATTATAAACAAATTCAGCATGAAAGAAAAAAAATTGCTCGCATCTGGACAATTTTATCTGAAAAAGCCATCGAGGAATTATCAAAGGAAAACAATGGAAAACAAAACTAAGCAAAACAGAGTCTTAAAAGGTATTGCTTTAAACGACTCAAGAAATAATACGGTTAAAATATTGGTTGATAACATTAAAGTTCATCCGATTTACAAAAAACGCTTTCAAGATAGCAAAAAGTATCTTGTTTCAACCGATCAAGAAATTCATAAGGGACAAAAAGTCATTATTTCAGAAACAAAACCTGTAAGTAAGCGGAAGAGTTGGAAAGTAATAAAGGTAATCGAGTCCTTAGGAAAATAAGATGATTCAACCTTATACAAGATTAAATGTAGCTGATAACACTGGTGCCCGGACGGTAATGTGCATTCAAGGTTTAGGCGGTGTAAAAAAGAAAGCCTTAAAAATTGGTGATGTTCTTGTCGGTACCGTTAAATTGGCCACACCACATTCACAGGTTAAGAAAAAGGAAGTTGTCAAAGCCGTTATAGTGCGCCAAAAACAGCCTTTAAAAAGAATTGACGGCACGACTATCAGATTTGATGACAACGCCGTGGTATTAATTAACCCGGATAAAACCCCCAGAGGAAGTCGAATTTTCGGACCGGTAGCAAGGGAACTTCGGGACTTGGGTTACACGAAGATTATTTCTATGGCAACGGAGGTCCTATGAGATTAAAAAAGGGTGATCAGGTTTTAATCATTGCTGGCAAAGACTCTGGCAAACGAGGAACAGTTGATAAAATTTTGTCTAAAGAAAATAAAATTATGGTAATTGGTATAAATATTGCCAAGCATCATTTAAAACCATCACGGAAAAATCCCCATGGGGGAATTATTGATAAATTAGCCCCTTTTGATGCTTCAAACGCTATAATAATTTGCCCGCGATGTAGTAACCCTACAAGAGTTTCATATAAAATTACGGAGATGTCCGTCCAAGGCGGATCGACCCGGGATCGAAAAAAAATACGAATCTGTAAAAAATGTAAAGAAAGTTTAGATAAAGAATGAAAAATACGAATTTATTAAAAGTTAATGAAAAATTAGTTGCCAAGTTAGGTATTAAAAATATTCACGCCCTACCTAAAATTACAAAGGTTGTATTAAATGTAGGGCTTGGCCAATCTAAAACAAATCCAAAATTTAAAGACATTGTGTCAGAATCGTTAAAATCTATCGCCGGACAAAAACCAGCCATGCGTTCTGCTAAAAAAGCCATTGCCGGTTTCAAAATTCGTCAAGGAGACATAGTCGGTATGATAGTAACCCTGAGGGGTAATAAAATGCAAGATTTTTTAATTAAACTTGCTAATATTGTTTTACCCAGGATGCGCGACTTTAGAGGTTTAAAACTTTCTGGATTTGACAAAAATGGCAATTTTTCATTAGGAATCAGAGAACATATAATTTTCCCGGAAATATCCCATGAAAAGTCAGAAATACTTCACGGTTTGTCAGTCAGTATTAATACAACTGCGGATAATCCTCAAAATGGTAAAATATTACTTGAGTCTTGGGGATTTCCCTTCGAGAAAGCTCAGGACAAGCCGTTTGAAAAACAAATAAATACCGGCATGGAAAAAGTGTAAATTTTCTAGGAGAAACAATGGCCAAAAAATCACAAATTGAACGCGCAAAGAAAAAAATTAAATATTCAACAAGAGTAGTCAGACGATGCAGCCGTTGTAGCAGGCGCCGTGGGTATTTAAGAAAATTTGGAATATGTCGGATTTGTTTTCGAGAATTAGCCAGCAAGGGTCAGATACCAGGAGTTACTAAATCATCTTGGTAATTAATGAAAGGAGCCATCAGTGGATCCAATAGCAGAAATGTTTTGTCAAATCGTAAGTGTAAAAAATACCGAAAAGGACGTTTTGGTAGTCCCATTTTCGAATATCAAAATGGCAATTTTAGAAATATTAAAAAATACCGGTAAGATAAAAGATTTTAAGAAAATTAACGAAAAGCCTCATGACAAAATTGAAATTAATCCTAACAACCTTGAAATTAATAAAATCAGCCGTATCAGCACACCAGGTAAGAGAGTCTACTCTGGTAATGGCAATATACCAGTTCCCAAGACCCAGCATGGCTTAATAATTATTTCCACCTCAGAAGGTATCATGGCCGGGGAAGACGCTCGTAAAAAGGGCATTGGGGGCGAAATTATTTGTGAGGTATCATAATTACAGGAGAAATATGTCTAAAATTGGTCAAAAAATAATTATAATTCCTGAAAGCGTAAAAGTAGAAATAAATGGTAATATTATCAATGTTGTTGGGCCCAAGGGCGAAAAAACCCTTGAATTACCATCTAATTTAAAAATTGAAAAAACTGAAAATATTATTAAAGTATTACGTAAGCATGATGATAAGAAATCTAAATCTCTCCACGGTTTATATAGAAAATTAATCGATAATTGTATTATTGGTTTGGATAAGGGGTTTGAAAAAAAATTAGATTTTAAGGGCGTTGGTTTTAAAGCAGAAGTTGACGTTAACAAGTTAATTTTAAATGTAGGATTTTCCCACCCTGTGGAAATAATCGCGCCCGAAACTGTTGAATTTAAAGTTGAAAAAAATGTTATTACTGTATCTGGAAACGATGCTCAAGTCGTTGGTCAGGTTGCCGCGAATGTAAGACAAGTTAAACCGGTTGAACCATATAAAGGTAAGGGTATCAAATATATAGATGAAATACCTCGCCGAAAACCAGGCAAAGCCGCAAAAGCTGCCATAGGATCTAGCGGAAAATAAATTAATTTAAATAAAATGACAAATAAAAAAACGCGTCAAAAAAGAATCAGAGCCAAAATTAGCGGAACAAAAGTTCGGCCACGAATTTCTATTTTTAAGTCTAATAAATATATTTATATTCAGGCAATTAATGATGCTTCCAAAAACACCATAGCCTCGGTAAATACTAATAAAGCCACTGTTGAAGATTTCGCAAAAAAATTAAAAGATTTGAAAATTCAAAAAGTTGTTTTTGACCGGAGCGGCTATCAATATCATGGTAAGATTAAAGAAATAGCCGAAAAACTTCGTAAAACCGGCTTAGAATTTTAATTGGAGAAATATGGCAAAAGAATTTAGAAAACATGAAATTTTTGAACAAAAATCAGAATTTGAAAGACGGGTATTGCAGGTAGATAGAGTCGCCCGTACAGTTTCTGGTGGGAAAAGAATTCGATTCCGCGCTTTGGTCATTATTGGAGATAGAAATGGTCGGGTCGGAATTGGTATTGGTAAGGCAGCCGAGGTTGTTGATGCTGTCGCAAAAGCCACGAAAGTAGCTGAAAAAAATCTCATCAACGTTAAGATAGTTGACGGATCTATTGCATATAGGATTGAGTTAAAAATGGCAGCCGCTCATATTATTTTAAAACCGGCAAGATCTGGGACGTCAATTGTCGCAGGCGGAACTATCAGAGCGATTGCTGAACTAGCAGGAATAAAAAATATTGTGGCAAAAATATTAGGAACTGCCAACAAAATCAATAACGCCAAAGTCACGATAGAGGCTTTAAAGAAAATTTCGGAATAACAATGCAATTACACGAATTAGTTAAAATACAATCGCGGGCGAAAAAACGTTTAGGTCGTGGTCATGGATCAGGGAAAGGAACAACGTCAGGACGCGGCACTAAAGGCCAAAAATCCAGATCGGGCTATAATATCCCCCGTCGTTTTGAAGGTGGCCAAATGCCCTGGATTCAAAGGCTTCCTAAAAAACGCGGTTTTAAAAGCCGAAATATAAAACCGGAAATTGTTAAACTCTCCTTGATTGATAAAAACTTCAAGAGCGGTGATAGGATAGAACCCAAAATATTATTTAAAAAGGGGTTGATTAGAAATTTGCGATTACCTATTAAAATATTAGTAGATAAAAAAATTGAAAATGTATATTCTTGGAGAGGAATAGTTCTGACTAAAAAATATATTAATACCAAAATAAAACTGATCAAAACTGAAGATGTCACAAAAGATCTGAAAAGCCCTAATAAAACAAAAGTGGCAAAAATCGATAAACAGCCAGTAAAGGAGTAACGTGCGTTTTTGGCAAACTCTCAGGCAAATATTTACGCTACCAGACCTCAGGCGAAGAGTATTATATTGTATAGGACTCCTTGTGATAGCCAGGATTTTAGCCCATGTGCCAATGACGGGTGTAGACCGAGAGGCTTTGAAAAGTTTTTTTAATGATAATCAAATCTTCGGGCTTTTAAATATGTTCTCAGGCGGGTCAATGGAGAATTTCTCAATTGTCATGATGGGAGTCGGGCCCTACATTACGGCAACAATTATTGTCCAACTTCTAACTATGGTTATTCCATCTCTGTCAGAACTCCAGAAAGAAGGTGAATCAGGACAGCAAAAAATAAATTATTGGACCCGAATTTTAACCGTACCTTTAGCCTTAATTCAATCATTTGCGATGCTTAACTTACTAAAAAGCGAACAGATTATTACTTCTTGGACACCTTTGCAATTAGCAGTAATGCTTGTTTCAATTACAGCCGGAACAATTCTCCTAATGTGGATTGGAGAATTGATTTCTGAAAATGGTATAGGTAATGGGTTATCATTGATTATTGCTTTGGGCATTATTGCTGGTATTCCGAGCCAGGTAAGGAATACGCTTTCTATCTTGGACACTACCAAAATCGTCAGTTTGATCATCTTTGGGCTTATTGCTGTTGGAGTAGTCATATTGATCATCATCGTCAATGAAGGCAGGCGACGAATACCTGTTACATATGCGCGAAGAATCAGAGGTTTAAGTTCATATGGGGGTGTAGATAATCATTTACCTATCAGGGTAAACACCGCCGGAGTAATCCCGATAATTTTTGCCATGTCTATGATGCTTTTCCCAGGAGTAGTAGCACAATATTTGACCCAAGCAAGATCCGAGTGGCTCGCGTCAGCGGCAAATTGGACATCGACCCTTTTTAGTAATAGCTGGTTTTATGGAGCCGCCTACTTTATCTTAGTAATTCTATTTACCTTCTTTTATACAGGAATAATCCTCAAGCCAGATCAAATAGCTGAAAACCTGCAAAAACAGGGTGGATTTATTCCTGGAGTGCGACCAGGGAAAGAGACATCTGATTTCCTTTCTCGGGTGATTTCGCGAATTAATTTAACTGGAGCGGTTTTCTTGGGCGTAATTGCTGTGCTACCTTTCATAGTTCAAGCGGCAACAAATATTCAGACCCTGGCAATTGGCGGCACTGGTGTTTTAATTATGGTTTCTGTTATAATAGAAACGATGAGACAAATACAGGCTCAGTTGGTCATGAGACAGTATGAGACTTACTAGACAGTAAATTGTTTGAAATGGGGGTTTCTATTTCATTTTTGCTGGCAAAAATCATAATAGAGACAATGAGACAAATTCAAGCCTAGCTGGTCATGCGCCAATACGAAGTTTATTAGTAGTTAAAAATATTTTATAAAATAATAAAAAAAGTTAATATTAAGTTAAGGAGGGTTTAAATGAACCAACCACAACCAGGTGCACCAGCACCTATGCAAGCGCCTCAACAAGGTGGCGGCGGGTCTCTAAAATGGCTCGTAGTCATTTTGGTCATTGTTATTTTGGCAGCCGTTGGTGTTTATTATTACACCAGTGTCATGAAAAAGGGTTCAGGCACCGAAACAACTGCCTCACCGACAACGACAACGGCAAAAACGCCAACTAAAACACCTAGCGCAGGAGGATCGATTACTCCAACATCCGGCGTTTCGGCTACCCCAACATCAACTTCCTCAGTAACCCCGACAGCCACAGCGACACCGACGACGACTCCATCAGCATAATTTTATACTTACAATAAAATGTTCCAAAAAACAATCACCATAATTTTGGTCATGATTGTAATTGGAGGGCTGGCTTGGTATGTAAATAAAAATTATATTCGTTATTCTCCATCAGAGGAAAATCAGGGATTTATTACGAATAATAAAGATGATAAAAAAGTTACATCCAATTATTTTAAGCAGCAACAATCAAGAGAATAAAGCCCTGGAAAAGGGTAATCAAATATTATTTCTAATAAATTTCTCGCAATTGTCAATAAGGACTCGGATGCGAAATCTGGTAAGTTGGTAGAAATAGATCTGGCAAATCGATCTAAAAAAAACCTTCAAGACTATTTTACAGTGCCGAAGGTTTTAAGTTTGTCGCCGAATTTATTGCAAATAGCATATATAAATTTTTCTAACGTAGAAGAAAATTACGGATATACTTTATATGTCGAGAATAAAGATGGAAATCTCAAAAAACAAATATATAATTCTTCTTCGGAAATAAAGTCTCCATCCTGGGATCCTGATTCAAAAAAAATAGTTTATTCTGTTATGACTGAAACGGCTGGCAAATTAAAAAAAACGACCATTTCATCAAAAAATACCCAAGATATTTTGTCTTTGGATAATAAGATGATCGACTCATGTTTCTGGCAAAAAAATGGACAAGTCGTCTATAGTGATAGAAAAATAGGTGCAAATAATGGCGATATTGGTATAATAGATACAGACACTAATAAAATACGAAATTTAACAAGTTTTAAGGGCGGGATGGCAAATTTTATATATAGTGATGATAGTTTAAATTATTTTGGATATATAGTTGGTCAATATATTGGCGAGATAAACGAAAAAACTATCGGACAGATATTTATTTTAAGCAGCAACAATCAAGAGAATAAAGCCCTGGAAAAGGGTAATCAAATATTAGGTTGGTCAAATTAATGCCGATAAAATCACTATCTATAGAATATTAACCAAGGGGAAAAGTTTTCGCGCTTGAAAATAGACGGGAGACATGGTGTCCAAGCAAGTGAAATTTCTATTTTACGGCTTAGTTATTCTTGTCGCCGCTCTTTCGGCAAGTACGTCATTTTATTATTCAAAGAGTAGGAAAAATACCAGCG
>JAENIV010000029.1 GCA_016844295.1 Candidatus Berkelbacteria bacterium | reverse complement strand
AATTTAAAAAATTTAAATGTCCATTTTCCTTTAGGCGTTTTTGTCGGGGTCACTGGCGTTTCGGGTTCTGGTAAATCAACTTTAGTTAATGAAATATTATATAAGGCCCTAGCGCGAAAACTTATGAAATCATTGGACCGTCCCGGAAAATATGCGCGCCTAGAAGGCGTTGAGAACCTTGACAAAATAGTAATTATTGACCAATCCCCGATTGGGAGAACTCCGAGATCAAATCCGGCAACTTATACAAATGTTTTTTCATCAATTCGAGAATTATTTTCCAAAACCAAAGAAGCGCGAATACGCGGTTATTTACCGGGGAGATTTTCTTTTAATGTTTCCGGAGGCCGTTGTGATAATTGCGATGGTGATGGAGTTATAAAAATTGAAATGCATTTTATGGCGGATGTTTATATTCCTTGTGATGTCTGCGCTGAAAAACGGTTCAACAAAGAAACTTTAGAGGTAAAATTTAAAGATAAAAATATTGCCGATGTTTTAGACATGACCGTAGAAGAATCTTTAGAGTTCTTCCATGATATTCCCAAAGTTGCTGATATTTTTCAAGTTCTTTTTGATGTAGGTTTGGGCTATATTAAATTGGGGCAACCAGCAACAACTTTGTCTGGTGGGGAAGCCCAAAGAGTTAAATTAGCCACTGAACTTGCGCACCGGGCAACGGGCCGGACAATGTACATTTTAGACGAACCGACTACAGGGTTGCATTTTGACGATATTAAAAAACTACTAACTGTTTTACAAAGATTAGTTGACGCTGGTAATTCGGTAGTTATTATTGAGCATAATTTAGATGTTGTTAAAACGTGCGATTATATTATTGATCTTGGTCCCGAAGGCGGGGATGATGGCGGTCGAGTAATCGCCACCGGTACTCCGGAAGAAATTGCCAATATCGAAAAATCTTACACTGGACAATTCCTAAAAAGGGTTCTCAAAAAATAATCCTAGCCAACCAGAGACCATACCTAGTACCATACCCGGTATGGTCGTAAATAGGTTAGAATATTGTTATACTGGTAGTATGCAGAGGAAAAATTATTTAGTGAATGGGGAAATTTATCATATCTTCAACAAAAGTATTGCCGACTTCGTAATTTTTAATCATAAAAATGAATATGAGAGGATGTGGCAACTTTTGAAGTATTATTTAGTAAAACAGGATATCAAATTTTCAAAGTTTGTTGAGCTAAAATTAGTGGAACAAGAAGGATTTAATCACGCGGTTAATACTGTATCTAAAAATAATGAGCCGCTTATTCAAATCATTACTTGGTGTTTGATGCCCACGCATTTTCATCTTGTTCTCAAACAATTAAAGAAAAATGGTCTTTCGGATTATTTGAGAAAGATTTTAGAAAGCTACTCATCATATTTTAATGTTAAGCACAAGCGAAAAGGGCCTCTATGGGAGTCGAGATTCAAGAGTGTTTTGGTTGAAAGTGATGAGCAATTGAATCACTTAGTTCGATATGTCCATCTAAATCCAACGACGGCTGGTTTAGTGAAGAGACCGGAGGATTGGTTATATTCTTCGTATCGTGAATACCTTGGAGAAATAAATTACAATCAGGTGATTTGTCAATTCGATGATATTCTAGATATCCAACCGTCCATATATCGCAAATTTGTCAACGATCAGATTTCCTACCAAAGAGATCTTGCCAAAATAAAAAATCTTTTTCTGGATTAGTTATTTAACCAATAAAACCTCATACTTGGTATGAGTGGATATAAGGGGAGAATGGTTGGGATTGAGAAAATTTTATAGATAACGAAACGTCCCACTAGCGAACTAGGGGACGTGATAAGGCATGGGCCGGTTCGGGTATGCGGGGAATGTGTTGGAGGGCGCTGCGAAGTGATCTAGCCCAGCTGCGGAGTAGGTTACGGAGTCGTAACGGATTCTGCGGGCTTTGATTGAGCAAGATGTAGATTCCGAAAAAAGGAGAAATCGATTTTAGAAAATACATCAGGAGGAACCACGGAAGTGGCAAGATCAGTATTGAATGACATAGATCTGGCAATAGATAGGCCGCCATCACTGTAATGCGAAAAAATTCGGGACCAGCATTTGGCAACACATCATCGTCGCGGTAAGAAGCGTTCATTGCTAATAGCAGTATTCCGCCGATGATTAGCGTTATCGTTATCATTATCGTCATTAATGGATTTAATAAAGGAACGATAACTGAATGAAAATAGTCATAGGTTGCGTTGCAGGCTATGGCGGCCATTATCCAGCCATTCATCAAGAGCCGTCGCGAGATGCCAAAAAAGGCGGCAATGGCGATCAGGTACTTCGCAAGGTGCGTAAATGTGTTATCGAGCCAGCTGATGATTTTCATCGTCATCTCCCGAGCTTCGAGATAAAAGAATTATAACTTAGTTATTTGCGTAAATCAAGAGTAGGTGTTAATATTAAAAGCTGTGAAAGAAGTTTTAATCTCCAAAATTAAAAAATTTCCTGACACACCGGGGGTGTATATTATGCGCGATAAATCGCGTCGGCCGCTTTATATTGGCAAAGCGTCATCATTGAGAAGGCGAGTACTATCGTATTTTCAAAGACCGCAAGAAACGCGAATTGAGCAAATGCTTACACAGGCGCAAAACATCGAAACCCTAAAAACCGATTCGGTGATTGAAGCACTGTTTTTAGAAAACGATTTAATTAAAAAATATAAACCAAAATATAATATCAAACTCAAGGACGATAAAACCTTTTTGGGTATTTTTATCACTGATGAAGATTGGCCACGCGTGATGCCGGCAAGATTAACTCAAAAATTGCCGAAAGGTGAGTTTTATGGCCCATTTCCTTCGGCCGGCCAGGTTCGTGAGGCACTCCAAATCATTCGCAAAATTTTCCCCTTCAGAGTTTCGTGCCAACCAATGAGCGGAAAAGCTTGCTTTGAATATCATCTTGGTGTGTGTCCCGGTGTGTGCGCTGGTAAAGTTGAAATTAAGGAATATCAAAAGACAATTCGCCAGATCGAGTTATTTTTAAAAGGGAAAAAGAAAAGCATAATAACCGAACTTGAAAAAGATATGAAAATTGCGGCTAAAAATATGGATTATGAAAAAGCAGCCCGAATCCGCGATCGGGTATTTTCCTTAAAACATATTCAAGATGTGGCGCTGATTAAGGAAGAGGATATGCTTCATCCAGAAGATGTCCCTGCGCGGATCGAAGCCTATGACATTTCTAATATCTCCGGAGCCTTTGCCGTCGGTTCGATGGTCGTTTTCAGTGAAGGGTTGGTAGACAAGAGTCAATATCGAAAATTTAAAATTTCCAACCAAGGCAGATCGTCCTTGGGACGACAAATTACGGGTAGTGATGACGTGGCCGCGATAAAAGAAATTTTATCAAGAAGACTTAATCATACCGAATGGCCCTACCCAGATTTGGTCTTAATCGATGGCGGCAAGGGGCAGGTGAATGGGGCAAAAGAGATTTTAAAAGTCCGCCGCATAAATATCCCTGTCGTGGGAATTGCTAAAGGTCCTAATAGAGATAAAGATGAACTTATTGGCGCCGAAAACTTATCAATTAATAAAAATCTTCTTTTAAGGGTTCGCGACGAAGCCCACCGTTTTGCAATTGAATACTATCGATTAAGACATAGAAAAAATATTAAATAACGAAAAAGCGATGTTGCTTATGCAACATCGCTTGATTGATCTCTTGATGGATCTTTAGGCTCAATTACTAAGAGGAAATCTGCTCCTAATGTTTGAGCCATATACATAGCCCTAGCGAATGATTTGTCTTTGTCTTGCCAGTATAATAGTCTTGGGTCAAGGTCATAGACTACCATTATGGCAGTCTCAGCCGCATTAACAGCAGTAAACCTAAGTTCTATGGTGATTTTGTGGCGGTCAACAGACACGAATGGGCAAGAGGCGTCGATCTTATTACAGAATCCGTCGATCAAGTCGTCAATCCCATTACCCTTGAGGAATCTAATCACCTCAAGGTTGAGCTGAGGTCTCCAATACGGCTGGTCAGTAGGCGGTTGGATAATCTCGGATCTCAGGGCAATATCAATTACCCTGGACGCGAAGTCGGTAAGTATGCCTATCAGTTGTTTCGACGGTAAAGTTGTTCGATCTGGGATCCGACAGAGATTTCGTGCGGATTCTCTGATTTCCTCCGCAAGATATGGCTTACTAAGGATATGAGAGACCATTTTCGTAATCATGTTTCTGCCTTGTCTTGAGGTTTCTGTTTTCCATAATCTTATGGAAAACTACGATAATAATTTTATAATATTTTGCTCCCTTTGTCAACTTCTAACGGCTTTTGTTTTAGTCGGGTCTATAGTATATTTATATTAAAGGAGTAATATGCGACGCCCCCTAATTGTTGGTAATTGGAAAATGAATACATCTTTAGCAGATGCGACTGTGTTAGCCACATCAATAAGAAATGCCGCAGAAGACCTCGATGTTGAAATTGTTCTTTGCCCACCATTTGTTTGGCTTATTCCTTTGGCAGAAGTTTTAGACAACGCTCCGCCTAACGTTTGTTTGGGAGCGCAGAATATGCATTTTGCCGATAAGGGCCCTCTCACGGGTGAAATTTCCCCATTAATGTTAAAGGGGATTGCAAAATACGTTATTTTGGGCCATAGCGAGCGGCGCATACATTTTAGTGAAAGCGATGAATTTATTAACGATAAAATGCACGCTGCCTTAAACAACAATCTGATACCAATAATTTGTGTCGGTGAACATAAAAAAATGCCCCTAGATAAAAGAGAACGCGGCAGGCCGACAAAAACCGAACTTCGCTCAGATGTTTTAAACCAGCTATCAAAGGCCTTAGATGGCGTGAGTCGAAATCAAGCAGAGAAAATCGTCATTTCATACGAACCAGTTTGGGCTATTAGTAAAGGAACCGTTCAATCTCGTAACTCCGCAGACGGAGCCTATGCTAACGCCGTGATTGAAAGACTCAGGCAGACTGTCGCAAGGAAATACGGAGAAGATATTGCTCAAAGAGTGAGAATTATATACGGCGGATCAGTCAGTGCTTCAACAATTAATGAATTTATATATCAACCAGAAATCGACGGAGCATTGGTCGGCGGAGCATCCTTGCAGGCTAAAGAGTTTATTAATATCTGCCGCCAGGCAGGTGGGAGGGAATAAGTGCTAACAAGTTCTAAAGAAATGATTCTAAAGGCTCGGGCAGAGAAATATGCGGTTGGGTGTTTTAATACATCAGATTTAGAAATAACCAAAGCGATTATTGCTGCCGCCGAGGCCCAGGAATCGCCTGTAATTGTGGCAACTTCCCCTAAGGCAATTGATTATGCTAGTTTACAAACTCTCTCGGGAATCGTAAAGTCAGAGGCTAAAAAAGCCGAAGTTCCAGTGGCTTTGCACTTGGATCACGGTTTAACTTTATCGATCGTTGAGGAGTGTTTAAATAACGGTTATACGTCAATTATGTTTGACGGTTCAGGATCCGAGTTGGAACACAATGAAATTCTTACACGTCAAGCCGTTGAAATGGCTCATGCGAAAAATGTTTCTTGTGAAGGAGAATTAGGCCATTTAGGTAAAGTCGGCAAAACACAAGGTCAATTAACTGACCCGAATGATGTGATTGAATATATCCAAAAAACCGGAGTTGATTTTTTAGCAATTTCAATTGGCTCACAGCACGGTATTGGTGATAACGAAGAATTAGATATTCCCTTGCTTAAAAAAATCAACTCAATGACAAAAATACCTTTGGTTTTACATGGTGCCTCGGGAGTGCCTGAAACTGATATTAAAAAAGCCATCAAAAATGGTATCGCGAAAATCAATATTGATACAGATATTCGCCATACTTTCGCTAAATCAATAAAAAAAGTTTTAGAAAAGAATGCTCAAGAAAATGATCCCAGGGAGATTTTAACAAAAGTGATGTTTGACCTTCAAAAAATGATTGAAGAAAAGATAAAGTTATTTGGCTCAAACGGTAAAGTATAACATTCCACGAATTTTATACACTAATGTGTACTAATTAATTCCAGAGAAATTCGTACCTATTTGTGTGTAAGATTGGTGGAAAGGATTACATTGTTTGATTGTATTACAATTGGTGATGCGATGAGGGATATATTTATTTTTCCTTCGTCTGACGAGATGGAGAAACCCGTTACTGAGAGTCAAATCCAAACCAAAGAACACCTGCCTGCCGGCAAGGCAGGTTTTGAAAAATATTTAATTTTTGGTTTAGGAGATAAAATTACCGTCTCCGACGTTGAATATTCTATTGGCGGGACGGCTGCTAATGTTGCCGTAGCCTTGTCAAAGTTAGGTTACAAGGTCGGGATTGTGTCAGCCTGTGGTGATGACAATAATGGAATCGAAATTAAAGATTCTTTATCGAAAGCCAAGGTTGATACTAAAAATGTAAAAATTTATCAAAGCAAAAAAAGCAGTTTTTCTGTGATTGTATCTTACAAAGGCGAAAGAACTATTTTTGTTTATCATGCTTTTGAGCCTGCGAATTTTCATCTGCCAAACAATTTAAATACTGACTGGGTTTATATAGGACCCATGGCCCAGGGTTTTGAAAGAACTTATAACCAAATTGTCGCTGAAGTAGTTAAAAACAATCTTAAAGTTGCGGTTAATCCGGGCGCCGTTCAAATTCAGGCCGGTTTAAATTCATTCGGCGGGTTACTTAAATTAATAAATGTAATTTTTTTAAACCGCCAAGAAGCCTTGAGCCTTTCCGGACTTAAGGGTGTACCGTCTATTAAAGATTTAGTAAAAGTGATACATTTAGAAGGTCCAAAAATTGTTGTTATTACGGACGGCAAAGAAGGTGCATATGCATACGATGGAACTGATTTTTATCGGGTAGGAGCGTACCCAGGACACCGCTTAGAAGCAACAGGCGCCGGTGATTCATTCGCAGCTGCGTTTTTATCTGGATTAATTTCAGAAGAACCGTTGCAAATGTGTTTAAAGTGGGGAGTTATTAATTCGGCGTCCGTGATAGAACAGATTGGCGCTCAATCTAATTTATTAGGTAAAAATACAATTAAAAGGAGGGCTAAGGAGTATCGATGGCCCGCCGCCACCTTGCGATTTTCCTAAAAGGTACGGCTGAGAAAATTCTCTCGGGTAAAAAACGAGTTGAAGTTAGACTTTCGTTGAGTAAAATCCTGCCCTACTTAAGCGTTTGTAAAAACGACGAAATTTATCTTAAAAATTCAGGTGGGAAAATTATCGGCAAAGTTACTGTTGATAATTGTCTTTATTATGAAAATCTTTCACAGGCGATGGTGGCTGATTTAAAAAATAATTATTTTCAATCGGCAACCGTTAGTAACGAATTCTGGGACGCTAAAAAGAAAGCTAAATTCGCAAGTATTATTTTTCTTAAAAATCCCCATAAATTTTTAACTCCGGTCGTGTATAAAAAACATGATCGAAGAGCATGGATAATAATTGAAAATTAAAAAATATTTAAGAAAAGGGCTAAGTCTGGCGTTACGTCGGATCGTCCGGCCCAGCTGAGCGGGGCTTAGGGAGGTATAAATGTCAAAGATTCAAATTGCCATTAATGGTTTTGGCAGGATCGGTCGAACTTTTTTTAGAGCGGCACACGAGAAAAATCTCAGTATTATCGCTGTTAATGATTTAGGCGATATTAAAACTTTAGCCCATCTTCTAAAGTATGATTCATCATACGGAAAGTTTAATGGTAAAGTATCTGTAGAAAACGGAAAATTAGTTGTCGATGATAAAACCATAGAAGTTTACCAGGAAAAAGATCCCAATTCGCTTCCTTGGAAAAACTTGGGGGTAGATTTAGTCATTGAGTCGACCGGAGTTTTTACGAATTATGAAAGCGCATCGGCTCATATCAAAGCCGGAGCAAAAAACGTTATCATTACTGCTCCAGCAAAAAGAGAAGGTGAGAAAG
>JAENIV010000082.1 GCA_016844295.1 Candidatus Berkelbacteria bacterium | reverse complement strand
TTGGGTAAAAGCCTAAGGCCCACGGCTTCGCCGTATGAGGTCGGCAAGGTGGCAACACGAATATCAACATCTTGCTCTAACACCTTAATTTCAAAACGGCCGTCTTGAGGATGGGTGACGTCTAATTTTAGTTTGGCTAAATATTTTATTCTGGACAAAATTGCATGAAAAGCCGCTTGCGGAAGTTCGGTGACATCTTGCAAGACACCGTCAATTCTATAGCGAATACGAAAAGTTTGTTCCCCTGGCTCGATATGGATGTCCGTGGCGTCTAATTTGATTGCCCCTGCAAATACAACGTCTAAAAGTTCTGTGGTGGAAACTTTAGTAATTTTTTCTTTCAGGTCACTGAGGGTTTTAATTTCTTTTTCAAAAGATTGTTCTTTTTCTTCAGTGACTTCGACTTTTCCTTCTTGAACTTTGGGAACAAGCATTTTATACATCGTCAAAGCATAATTTATGCTTGTATCGGAGCAATATGAGATAGGGTAGTCGTTTTTAGTTGCAACTTTCAGATCATCTAAAAATTTTTTTAAATTCGTATTTTGGGGATTGTTGGAGGCGACCCGAACAACATTTTCAGCCTTAAGATAGGCGACAACCGAGTGCGTAAGGGCCATTTCTTCGGGAATGATCGCCATGACATCGGGTGCGAATGGATAACTGACTAAATTAATATAAGGGAGACTAAGTTTTTTAGCCGCTTCTTTAGCGTGGCGCTCTTCGTCGTCGCGCGCCATGTGTTGTAAAGTCATGTCGATATCGGGCATATGATTAAGTCAGAAGTTAAAAGACAAAAGTCAAAATTATGGTGACTATTAATTAACTAATTTGATAATATCAAAGGCAACATCTTTTTGCACTATATCAACCACGTTAGAGAAGGGCCCAACAAGCGTATTTTCTAAAATCGATTCTGAGAGGGGTAAATCACGGTTTGGGACAAACAGTAATTAGGTGCCTTCTCTAACGTGGTCAAATCCCGCTTAATATTTCATTTAAACGAACTTTGAAGTCGAAATCTTTTTCCTGATGCATGCGCGGGTCATCTAAATAATCTCTTTTTAATTCCTGCATACCGGTATGAAGTCTTTCCCATTTGGCTGTGTCAGAACCAAACATTGTCCAATCAGGATCCCGAGGCATATTGGCGGCAAACCAAGCGTCTAAAGACATTCCGAATTGTTCCCTTAAAAGCCTGTCCCAACTGGCTTCAACTTCATCTTCAATCCGGACTCTATATGCCTCCGGACTTTCTGCTTTCTCTGACTTTTCTTTGCCCGCGGCTAACTCCGCCTTTTGAGTATCAGTCAATGAAGACTCTAAAACATCCCGTAGAATTTCTAAGCGGTAAATTTCTCTAAAACACCGGTCCAGTTGAGAGCCGGCTTCAAAGTCAGTCCCCGGATATTGTTCGATATATTGTTGAATCATCCGGCTGGCTGGTTCGACAATTTTATCTATTTCTCGGATAAGTTCAATTGGATCGCTCGTTTGCTCGGCGCGAATATCCCGGGCCTTTTTGGCTAATTCTTGAAGTAAATTTGGTATTTGATCCAGGCTTTCAAGATCCTGACGCGCTGCGACAATTTCCGAGCCGGCTTGCCGGGCATCAATAACTTCTACAGGATAAATTGTCCGGCAATTTTCCATGAATTTTTTTCTGGAACCATAATAAGAATCCGTGGCATTTTCCGGATTGCGTCTCATCTCTTGCTGCCAGGCCCGCATTTCCGTAAAAGATTCCGTCACTTTTCTGGCTTGCCCCGGCGCAACTTCGCGCTCAAGAACTTCGTCTTCTTCGGCGGTTTCCAGTTCTGATTGATCAATAATCGTCGCCATTCCCCTCCTTGAGAACAAATATTTTACTCTCTATCTTTATTGTTGGCTATAACTAAATAATTAGCAAATAGGATCATAACTCCCCCTATTAAAATGTATAAATTCAATGGTTGAAAGAGAAATATCGCCGCTAATATTGCTCCCACCACGGGCTCTAAAAGCATAATAATTCCGGCGTCGACTGCTTTAACTTTTTTTACCCCCCAAAGATAAAAGAGTTGATTAATGGTGACGGCGAAAATTGCAAAAAGAATTAACCAGACCCAAATCGTCGAAGACCAGTGCAGGCTAAAGGCGGTTAGAGAGATTGGTAGATTAAAATATTTTAAGAATGGGAATAATACAACCAAAAGAATCACGGTAAAGGTAACCCCAAAAAATTGTGAACTAATAGGATGATTGCCTCTTTTAGATAAAATACTGCCGATGATTATCCAGCCAGATAAACTTAAGCCTCCTATCGCAGCCACCAATAGACCGACCAAATTATAATTTCCGCTCGCATTAAAAGGATTTATCAAGATAACCACTCCCAGGATGACAATAATGCACGCCAAAATTTCTCTAAAACTAATTTTTTCCTTGAGAAAAAAATAAGATATCAATGTTGTCCAGAGGGGCTGGATGTACAAGAGCAAGACAACAATAACCACCGGTATTCCAAAGTATAATGATGCAAACTGACCAACAATGGTCAGTGCTGTCGCTAAACCATATATTAATAGCAAGAAAACGCTGGTCTTTTTTAAACGAAAGTTCTTGTTTATCAGAACAAACGGGAACAGCGTTAAAACCCCGAGAACGTATGGTATTGTTGAAACTTCAAAAGCAGACAAACCCATGTTCGCAAACATTTGCCCGCCAAATACTATAAGCCCAGAAAGCATTGCCGCAATAATAAGAAATAGAAAATACATCATGTTCTA
>JAENIV010000028.1 GCA_016844295.1 Candidatus Berkelbacteria bacterium | reverse complement strand
CTTATTTAACTTTATTATAATGTTTTTTAAATAAAAAAGCACTTATACACATAATCCACACTATCCACAGCGCTTGACGCCAATTGTGAATCATTTATTGTGAGATTGCGAAGAAAACGTTTTAAAGGAGGCTTGTGGCTCAAGAAAATATTAAAATTCCACCTCAAAATTTAGAAGCCGAACAATCTGTACTAGGCTCGCTTTTAATGGACAAAGACGCGGTTATTAAAGTTGCTGATATTTTACGTCCCGATGATTTTTATCGAGATGATCATGGGAAAATCTACCGAGCAATTTTAAATCTATACGAAAAAAGACGGCCTATTGATGTTGTTACAATCACAGACGACCTCGAAAAAGATAAAATGCTCAAAGATGTCGGCGGGGCATCTTACATTACCACTTTGGTCAACTCTGTTCCAACATCTGCCCACGTAGCAACATACGCCAACATTGTGCATCAGAAAGCAACTTTGCGGAGATTAATTTCCGCTGCTTCGGAAATTACCGAGTTGGGTTTCAACGAACAGTCTGATTTAGAAACGATTTTAGACAAAGCGGAAAGCAAACTTTTCAGCGTTTCCCAAAAATATGTTAAACAGTATTTCACGCCCATTAAAGATATTTTGGAAGAATCATTCGATAGAATTGATAAACTTCATAAAGAAAAAGGAATGATCCGGGGGGTTCCGACTGGATTCCGCGATTTGGACAATTTATTAGCCGGTTTACAAAAATCAGACCTCGTGATTTTGGCCGCCAGGCCGTCAATCGGTAAATCTTCTCTGGCCTTAAATATCGCCGATCACGTTGCTTGTGATAAAAAAATTCCCGTGGGAATTTTTTCTTTGGAAATGTCAAAAGAACAGATTATAGATAGATTCCTATGTTTACGGGGGGCGGTTGATTCCTGGAAACTGAGAACGGGAAATTTGGAGGACGAAGATTTCGGGAAATTAAACTATGCCATGGGCGTTTTATCTGATACCAAAGCCAGACGATTACAAATTGATCACGATGTGGGTTTAATTATTCTTGACTACTTACAATTAATGTCTGGGATGGGAAGCAAAAGTTCCGATAACCGCGTTCAAGAGGTGTCGGAAATATCAAGATCACTTAAGGCTTTAGCAAGAGAATTAAATGTTCCGGTTTTAGCCTTGTCCCAACTTTCCCGGGCCGTCGAGCACAGACCAGATAAACACCCCATGCTCGCGGATTTGCGTGAATCGGGAAGTATTGAACAGGACGCCGATGTTGTCATGTTTATTTACCGAGATGATTATTATGATCAAGAATCCGAACAAAAAAATATTGCCGAAGTCTTAGTTCGTAAACACCGCAACGGTCCTACGGGAGACGTTTCCCTCTATTTTAAACCAGAATATATGAAATTTGCCTCGGTCGAAAAAAAACGAGAAGCTGAAGGCTAGTGGCAAATAGGCATTCAATTCACCTTTGCTGAAAAGAAACTCAAAGAAACTGAATGAATTTAACATTGCGAGAATATCTTACTAAAATCTAGCGGAGGGCGCTAAAGTAGCATAGTTTGAAAGAATATATCTTGCGTTTGTGACCTCATTAAGAAGATCTTTGCCGGGTTCTTTTGTTGAAGCAACGTTAGAATCAGTTGTACCGCCTGGTGTAAAGGTGAAATTTACCGGACTCGTGGCAGCAGCTCTCAGAACTTTGAAAGTAACTTTAGCAAATGTTCCTGTCCCGTTATAACCTTTTGTCCCACCAAGAATGGCCCCGGACACAGAAATTTTCCCGGCGGTTGGATCAACTTTATTCCCAGGATATGTTGGATATAAAGTTCCTGGTTGAACTTGAACGCCAGGTATTGTTCCAAAGACATCTATGACCTCAAGATCAAGAGGATTGTAGGTAATGATGGCATCGGCTCCGGAAGTTTCATTACCACCGGTATTTAAAATTACATTTGCTGAAAAAGTATTGCCAACTCTATATGTCCCAGAACTCGGTGTCAGGGCGAGGGAAACGGTCCGACAGAAACTATCCATATATCCAGCGCCATAAACTCCTTCAATTTCTTTAAATGCCCAGAAATTGGTAGGGACATCTTTAAATGTCGGGGTAGATGGTATGCGGGTCTTAAATTTGGCTCTTGATAAAACAACTGCCATGCTGGCCCTGTCGGCTTGGTTGTCTGGTCTAAATGTTCCATCGCCGTATCCGCCCATGATGCCCTTAACTTTTACATATTCAATATACTTATAAGCATAATAAACAGGTGTAACATCTCGGAAAGATGCTGATGCTGGACCAGGAGGAACATTCGCATCACCGCCCGCAAGGAGTCTTGCTATTGCTACCGCAATCTGAGAACGCGTAGCAATATCTTCGGGGCAAAAATATTTACCGGCACTATCAGTACGACAACCATTAATTATGCCAGCCTTATATAACCCCTCAATTCGGCAATACGCAGGATCTTTGGGTGAGACATCTTTAAATGTTTGGATAGTCGGGCAATAGTAATACTTTGGATCAGTCCGACCGATCGAATCTGCTAAAACGGATCTTTTTAGTTGGACATTCGGGTCAAAGTAGAGATTACTACACCTTGGCGAGGGTGACGAGGTCGGTATAGTCATAGCACTGCCCGTAATTTGGGCTCTGAATGCATAGATAATTACGGCGGCTAAGACAACTACAAGGATAATTAAAACGATTGATACCCATTGTTTGGTACCAAAAATACCTTTTTTGGCCATTTAAAACCTCCTTTGAGAAAAATTATTTCTATGATTATATTACAACATTATTTATTTTAATTGCAATACTATATATAGTAACTCTTGACTTTTGTTCTAAATTCCTGTATAATAACTTAATAATGAAGATTATTGATGCTCATTAATAAGGAGGGACCCGTCTCGACTCGAGAACGATGCGAACAAGGAGCGCGAGAAGGGTGGGGAAAAGGCCAAAAGGAGGGGTTTTCGTTACTCTTGGCCTTCTCCCTGCCGTAAATAATTTATCTCGAGTAACATCGAGAGAAAACAAAAACAAAATTTACCCGCCTTGGGCGGGAGATCTCGTACCTTATACAAAAAATGCGGCAGGAACGACAGGGTTGAGTTATGCTTTCCTTTCTATGGGCTTTACGCTTATGGTAGGGACGAAGCCAATTACTTTGCCCTTACCATAAAGGCGCGACAGGCGGTCATTAAATTAAAGTTTATTTGGGCCGAGTCCTTGATCGCGCCTTTTTTCTTATAAAAAAATTCATTCATAGTAAATAAAAAAGCCGCCGTGAGTACACGGCGGCAGTCGTGTCTTTATGCCACACCCTTCGACAGTTGCCTCGAACTGTGCTTACTTGTGCTCTCTTTCGGTGAGAGCCAACTCGTTTATCATCCGTCTAACTGTTGGCCCGGGGGTGTTTATGCCAAGCTGATTGGCATACTGGTAAGTTCTGCTTAGAAGTCGTCGCAAGTGACGCGGGGCGGTTTCTAGATTGCCTCTAGACTCGAATTGGACAGCTTCGAATAGCAGTTCGGCTTTAGGTTTAATCCTCATTATTAGTTCTCTAAACGCATATCCATCTGAGGGTGCTGTTAAAAAGTCCGTTACGTCGACGAAATAGCCGAGACTTCCCTGATCTCTTCTCGCCATGTCCTTTTCTCCACTGTATGATTGCCAGGTTTTAGCCTGGAAGATACGGATGAAAATTCTCTTCAGTATTTTCCAAGCCAAAATCCCTCAACCACTCTTTGGATAAACTAAAAAACCGGCCTCGAGCCGGATGTTTGTAGTTAGTAATTAGTGTTCAGTGATCAGTCATTGGTACAAAAACAACCGGCCGCGGGTCGGAAAGTAAAAAAGAAAAACCAATTGTTTTGCGCAAGCGTTATCATTGTGATTAAATAATAACACAGCCATTTTTAAAATGTAAGAGGCAAAATGGAATCGTCAATTTTTCAAGGCTTGAACAAAGAACAAATCGAGGCCGTCCATACGACCGAAGGTCCAGTATTAATTCTCGCTGGCGCCGGTTCCGGCAAAACCAAAGCCTTGACTCACCGAGCCGCTTATTTAATCCAAGAAAAAAAGGTTTCGCCCTTTAATATTTTAGTTGTTACTTTTACTAACAAAGCCGCTGAAGAAATGATTGGACGGATAAATAAACTTTTGGGTCAAACGCAAAATATTTTAACCGAAAAAATTCCGCGCTTGCTCCCTTGGGCGGGAACTTTCCACAGCATTTGTGCGAAACTTTTACGCAAAGAAATTGAAGCACTAGGCTTCCGCCGGTCATTTTTAATTTATGGCGAAGACGATTCCCTTTCAGCCATCAAGCATGCGATGGATCTTTTAGAAATTGATAAAAAACAATACAATTCGCGGGCAGTTAAAAATTTTATTTCCGGGGCGAAAAATGAACTAATTACTTTTGGACAATACCGAAAATATGCTCAAGGGTATTTTGGGGACATTGTCCAAAAAGTCTATGAGCAATATCAAAAAGATTTAAAACTGGCCAATGCTTTAGATTTTGATGATTTAATCATGAAAACTGTCGAACTTTTCCAAAAATATCCGGAAATTTTAAAACGTTGGCAGAATTTATTTAAATATATTTTGGTTGATGAGTACCAAGACACTAATCATGCCCAGTATGTTCTAATAAAACTTTTAGCCGAAAAACATAAAAATCTATTTGTCATTGGTGATGATTTTCAGGCAATTTATTCCTTTCGTGGGGCAAATTTTCGAAACATTTTAGATTTTGAAAAAGACTATCCAAAAGCGAAAATTATTAAAATGGAACAAAATTACCGGTCTACCAAAAGTATTATTAACGCGGCCCAGAAAGTCATTGAGAAAAATATTTTACGATCCGAAAAAAGTCTTTGGACACAAAACGAAGACGGTTTGCCGGCAACTATATTTTCTGCCAACAACGAAATCGAAGAAGCCGAATTCATTATTGACGAAATTAATGCTCTTCGCCATATTGGCCAATACAATGATTTTGTTGTCCTTTATCGCACAAACGCCCAATCGCGAATTTTAGAAGAAGTATTAATGCAGAATAGATTGCCATACCGTTTAATCGGCGCCTTGCGGTTTTATGAGCGTAAAGAAATCAAAGATATTTTGGCATATTTAAAACTTATCGCCAATGAAACTGACAAGGTGTCTTTAAAACGGATCATTAACGTTCCACCCAGGGGGATTGGGGCGAAAAGTCAAAATTCAGATATCAAAAGTCAGAATGAGAATCCAAAAATCCAAAAATTTGATGACATGATTAAAGATTTCCGAATCATTGCGAAACAATCGAAGTTACCAGAACTTATCGATACTGTTGCCCAAAAAACCGGTTATCGCGATTTTATTTTAGACGGCACCGAAGAAGGGGAAATGCGCTGGGAGAATATCGAGGAATTAAAGTCCGTGGCGGCAAAAAATAATTCCTTGGAAGAGTTTTTAGAAAATGTTGCTTTGGTGGCAGATGTTGATAATTACGACCGCCAAGCGGACGCTGTCACTTTAATGACCTTACACAATGCCAAAGGTTTGGAATTCCCGGTTGTTTTTATGGTGGGAATGGAAGAAGGACTATTCCCCCATGCCCGTTCAATGTTTGAACCAAGCGAATTGGAAGAAGAAAGGCGTCTTTGTTACGTGGGCATGACCCGAGCCCAAAAACGTTTATACCTCATTTATGCGGTCACACGAATGATTTACGGAGCAGTTTCGTCCAACGAGCCGTCAAGATTTTTATCGGATATCCCGAGCGAATTGACGGAGAGGATCTGACATCCACAAATTTTTACACTAATAGACACGAATAAACTATGAATTTATTATTTTCTAAGGTAAAATAAAAAATGGAACGCTTAAAAAAGGAGTTTCTATTTTAGTATTCCTAATCGCAATTTGGTTAAGTTTAGCGGGAGCCCAACAACCGGTTACGCCCGCGGTTTCTGGCGTGATTGATGTTTCGGATCCCAATCATCAAACCGAAGTTTATTATGGCAGGCCCGGTCTTTATAATATCGATGATATGACCTTAGACTTGGGAATTCGCATATATCCAGAAGATAAAACCCAAGTTTTCCCTGACCCTAGTTTGGGAATTGGCAGTAAAATAACCATCCAGCGTGCCATGCCAATCATTGTTGATGATGCTGGCAAAATTACTATTATTCGGACTTGGCAGAAACAAGTCGGAGAAGTATTTAGCGAACAAAAAATTGAATTAGGCGACAAAGATAAAATTGATCCAAGCAAAGATTCATGGCTTAGGCCAAATATGAAAATTGTCGTCACCCGAGTCGCGGAGACCGAAATCAAAGAAACCGAGACTGTCGCATATAAAACAATTAGCAAAAACGATCCCAACATGGACAAGGGTGAAAGTCGTGTAGAACAAGCGGGTAAAAACGGCACAAAAGTAAAAACCTATTTGGTTACTCGGGAAAATGGAGTAGAAGTTTCCCGGAAACTTACGAATGAAGAGGTTACAGCCGAATCTCAAGATAAAATTATTTATGTGGGCACGCGAGTGGTGATTTTAGGCCGTGGTAACGCCACGTGGTACGACTTAATTTCCGGGATGACCGCAGCCCATAATACTTTACCTCGATATTCTTATGTTAGAGTTACAGCCGTTAATTCGGGCAAATCAATTGTTTAGGTGCCGGCGTTATCCCGGTGGTTTTAACGGTGCCATAAATATATATGATAAGGGACTATTCCCTTGATATCCAGACGCGTGTGCGTCTAGGCTCGTACTTTGAAGGCCGGGCAGGCCCTCTTCTTCCAGACGGGCAAGATGGCGGCGATCGGATCGAGAATGGTCTTGATGGCCATGGCCAGCCAGACGAACGGCGTTACTGCCAACTCGCCGATTGCCCGCGGGGCGACCAGAACCTTTTCGGTCCTTTGCTCTCCATCCGGTAACGGCTTGCCCGTAGAGGCTATCTCCGCCCGATCCACGAGCAGCGCCGCGACATAGGCGATCGGGAGAAGCACGACCATGAGTAGCACGAAGGCGATGCCAAGTTGCAGCGCCAGCCACCAGCTGATCCATGGCATGTGGATGAGGCTGTAGACTCCCATGCCGACGAGGCAGAGTATGAGTATAATCAGAAAGGGGGAGAAAGGCATCGGACCGAGGTAAAGCGTTTCCCACGCTTCCTCGCCATTCCAGTTTTCAGCGAACCAGGCTTGCCACCACCTATTCAGATGCAAGGGATTCTGAGCCGCAATGAGGAACATGGCCAGGGCGACGATGGCCATGACCAGATGACCGACGATCAGGATGATCGGGTAGAGGACAATCACCAACGCTCCGAGCCAGGAAATGGAGCAGAGCGTGAAATCGTCTCTTCGTCTTCCCATTCCCATCCCCTCGTTGTAGATCATCCGGTACAGCAGTCCGTCCTTCTTGATGGTTACGCCACCATTCTCGAATCCCATGTCCTGGTTACAGACAATCATGGCGCCCAGGAAGAACACGAAGTCCACGAAGCACAGTAGGACGGTGATAGCCCAGAAGCCCTTGTGGTCGAAGGCCATCATCACCGCGTAGTAGAAGTCCGTGACGAAGATCGCGCTAGCCAGAATGGCGAGGGCTATACTGGTGCGTTTGACGAACTTCGTCTTGGCTGTGCCTCCCAAGGTGATTGCCGTAACAACCATCAGTAGGAGGTATCCCAGCGCTGGTAAGTGGTGCGTATGCATCGGCCCGTCTCCTTTCCCGCGTTGCGCGAGCATCTTGCATGACTGCAATATAATTTAGCATAATTGGATTAAGAAGTCAATATGAAACCAAAAAAAAGATTAGGGCAAAACTTTCTTGTAAACGAATCAATATTACCTATTATTATTACGGCCGCGGAAATTCAAAGTGGCGAGACTGTTTTAGAAATTGGGCCGGGGACTGGGATACTCACAAAAGAATTATTAAAGGCCGGAGCTAAAGTTTTTGCGATTGAAAAAGATTTTGATTTAATAGCAGGACTTACAAAAAAGTTTGGCAGTAATAAAAATTTAAAAATTGTTCACCAAGATGCCTTGTGGTTTGACGAAACAACTTTATCTGAATATAAAGTAGTAGCAAACTTACCTTTTAATGTCGCGTCGCCATTGATCCGTAAATTTTTGGAAAGTTCTCTTCAACCTCAATTAATGGTTTTAATGGTCCAAAAAGAGGTGGCTGAAAAAATTGTCGCCAAACCGGGGAATTCGGAACGGGGAATTCTCACGCTGTCGGTCGAATTTTACGGCGATGCGAAAATTATTGCCACGGTTTTAAAAAATAGTTTTCGTCCCCAGCCGAAAGTTGACGCCGCAGTTATTAAAATTAAACCTTATAAAGTACACCCTGGAAGTGTACTTTGGCGGGTTGAACCAAAACTATTTTTTCGTATTGTTAAAGCCGGTTTTGCCGCCAAGCGCCAGCAGATTCACAATTCGTTGGCAGCGACATTGCGGTTACCTAAAGATCAAGTTAAAGATCTTCTCACGCGCTCCAGCATCGGACCTGCCAAACGCGCCGAAGATTTAACTCTTGAGGATTGGATTAATTTAAGTAAAACCTTCGAAAGTTCAATAAATAGTTAATTTATTGGATGGTTCTATAAATTACCAGGTCTCGAATTTCCAAGAGGTAATGTCATTTTCTTTGACCGGTTGGCTGGAAGCCCCAACTTGGGCGTATTGGTTATTATAATAAAAAGCCCAATAGTAATTGTCGTGGGCGCAAACCGAGCCAATGCAATTTACCATTACTCCCAGACTGCCGTAATCAGTGTAGCCAACGCTAAAATTATATTGAGTTCCCGAACGAAGCAAGATTGAAAAAGCCGTGTCTGAGTCTTGCAATTCGACTTGATAAATATTCTGTCCTTGAACTTCTACAGTCGCCACTTTTGCTGGTGTTGGAGTAGGTGTCGGTGCGGGAACGGGTGTAGGTGTGTTCGGTTGGGCCGAAACTGCGGCGACTGCTTTTTTGGGTGTGGATGAAGGGCTGGGGGAAGGTGTCGGTGTGGGTATCTGATCTGAAACCGGATTAATTGTTGCCGGTTGTTTTTTTGTAAGTTTCGGTGACGGGCCGGGCGAAATTTCTGTCGAAACTCCGGCTATTTGGGTGTTCTGATTCAAACCGTCTGTAAGAACGCTTAACTTGTTTGAAAGTTCATCAATTTTTGTTTCTAAAATTCGGTTTTGTTTTTGGGTTTGTCCTAAAGTGGCTGATCCGTAGATTGCCACGAGCAAAACGGCCGCTACAACTGGTAGCAAAATAAAGTTTTCAAATCTTTTCATTGTTTCTCCTTTACCTCGAGCAATCCGCCATTTGGCGGAAAGTCGAGAGATTTATCCCGAACAACTTCTAAAGTTGAGGGGTTTTGTAATTAAAAAAGCCTTAATTTCGATCACAAGCAAAGATCTAAACTAAGGCAGTTCTTGACCTTTCGACCGAAGGTTTACCCCGAACTCATCTTGATGTAGTTTGGGGATTTTTGATTTACCGGTAGGTTTTCTGGCTTTCCACCCAAGGTGGATTACAGTAGCGGGACTGCTCCCGAATTTAACGGGATTGCCCATACCGATAATCTTTAATTGTTAAGTATATTTACCGTATTTTTGAACATCAATTTTGTCAAGCCCCGTTAGATGAAAATCTACCTAATGGGGTCAACTCGTGGATAACTTTAAAATTTGACACTTCGACGGGCTCAGTGTCAACCTCCTCGAGTCTGAGCCTCGGAGTCGAAGACCAGAGCGAAGTCGAAGTAATTTATAGATAGTCAAACCACAATGCTTGCCATCGGGGTGTTCCAATGAAGGTTGACAACAAACCTGTTGAAGAGATATAGTTTAAGAAAAGACTGGATTATTTAAAAAGTAAAAAATAACAAAATGAAATTATTTTTAACCTCAAATGCGGTAAATGTACTTGATAAAATCTATATTGGTTCAAGCGCCGGCTCAATTATTGTTGGGCCGAATCTTGAACCTATTAGAGATTTTGACGATCCAAGCAAAGCCGATTTAGAAAACTACGAAGGTTTCGGTCTGGTTGATTTTGTCATCATGCCGCACTGGGGACGGGAAAAATACATCATCCGCCAAGAAAAAGCCCTCAAAGAATTCGGCAGTAAATATAAATTAAAAACAATTACAGACGAGGAAATGGTAATAATTTAAGCCGATAGGAAAGCAGGTTAGAAGAAATGAACATGTCATTAAATGATACGAGTAAAAAACTAGCAGTTGTTTTTGATATGGATGGTGTTTTAATTGATTCAACATATTATATCTGGGAATCATTTCGTCAACTGTTGGCGCCGTACGGGGTGGAAGTGACTGATGACCTAATTAAAGAATGCTTGGGCTATTCGCTTGAGACCCAAATTAAAATTTGGGAAGAAAGATTTAAAATCAAGTTACCGCCTTTACCTGAATTTTCAGAGAAAGCCGCCGAAATTGAAATTGCGATGATGAAAGAGTCAATGGTCAAGCAGGATCTTATAACGTTTTTGGAAGAATTGAAAAAAAATAAATTTCGATTGGCAGTCGGAACGGCATCGCAAAGAAGGCGAGCAATTCAAATATTGGATCTTTTAGGCGTTAAGGATTATTTTGACGCAATTATCACTGCTAATGATGTGACGGAACACAAGCCAAACCCACACGTTTATTTAGAGGCGGCAAAAAAAATTAATGTAGAACCAAAATCGTGCGTGGTAATCGAAGATGCTTCGGCTGGGATTGAAGCGGCGAGGAGGGCAAAAATGAAATCAGTCGGTTATATCACGAAATATAGTTCAGCCGAAAGTTTGAAAGATGCTAATTTATTAATCAAAGGTTTTGACGAACTGTCTGTTGAAAAATTAGAGGAATTGTTAGCATAGCCGATTTGACAGCGGAGATTGGTATTGTCATTTGGCAAATTTAGATTTATCGACGTTCTAAATAAAGAAAGCGCCAAAGAAAATATGACAACTAAACTTAGGAAAATTTTGCCAAGCGATAAAAATTTCTTTGCTAAATGGTGGCGGGACAAAGATTTAATCGCCCTCACCAGCGGGGATTTTAGTGTGCTCTCTGACACTGATATTAATGGATATTTCGCTACGAAATTAAAAAACCAAGCGTTGGAATATATGATCGATTTTAATGGCCAAACAATCGGCAATATCTCGCTTGATAAAAGGGAAAATGGTTGGTACGAGATTCAAATCATTATCGGTGAAAAAGATTTTTGGGGACAAGGTCACGGCACAGAATCTATCAAGCAAATGGTAGACTTGGCGAAGGAAAGAAAAATTTCTAAAATCTATTTAGAAGTTCGTCCCGATAATATTCGCGCCATCCGCGCTTATGAGAAGGCCGGATTTTTCAAAAAGGGGATTCAGAATTATCCCAAAAACCGAAACTTACCTCAAACGCTGAGGATGGAATTAGTAACATGAAAGCGCCGAAGAAATCAGCGGGTGTGGTAAGATAAAACTATGAATATTTTTATTGCAATTTTAGTGGGTGTGATGGCGGGCATTATTATCGGATTATTTTTGAAGCGCTCGCCGAAAAGCAGAGGCAAAGCATCAGCGCTGGAGACGGAGGGACGGGTCGGTTTGACCAACGAATTGATTGAAGAAAAGCAAAAGAATTTGGAAAAGGCGAGAGCGTTTATTAGAGGCAAAGAAAAAATCACCAACGATGATTTGCAAAAAGAACTTGGGGTATCGGACGCGACAATAGTGAGGTATCTCAACGATCTCGAAGCCGAAGGACTTATCCGGCAAGTCGGCAAAACCGGCCAATCGGTCTATTATGATGTAATTTGAACCTGATGAACACCTCACTCTGTTGAGGGGTTCAAGTTTCTGATATAATAAAAAAAGGAGCATTAATGAATCAAAACTCTGATCAATCGATTCAAAAAGAACAAACTACAAATCCAAACAAGTCTAAATGGTGGTGGTTAATTATCGCATTTGGATTAGTTTTGTCTATAATTATGTATTTGAGGGGATTGGGAATTTTTATCTTGCCGGTATTGTTACTCATTGGCGCAATTATTGTTTTTATTGTATTTCAGAAAAACAATAACATTTCGGAAAAAACCAAAACAACTGTTGGGACGTTAGGCATCTTTTTTACTCTGGGCAGTGCCGTTTTTATTGCATTAGTTAACTGGTATGATTATCAGGCTCGTACAACGCCTCATTCGGGGGATTTACTTGGAGTGGCGCTTGTCTGGGCCTTATCCTTAATATTTTTATTGTTGATTTTTTTGACAGGAATCTTTTTAATGTTCAGTTACAACGGGCCATCAAAAAATTTCCAAGTAACCAGATTTGTCGTGATAATTTTTGGCATAGCTCTGATGGGTTCTTCTTATTATTATTCTTTGATGAAAATAGAAGAATATAACCGTGAGGTAGAAACTCAAAAAAATGCCATTTTGGCACAAGGAATGCCGCAAGAAGAAGCGGTAAGTATTGCTGAGAAGGAATTGAAAAAAGGATCAAAATATAAATTGGATGGTGCGCGTGAAGAAGTCTCAAATGGAAAACCGGTCTGGAATATTTCATTTGCGATTCAAAATAAAAGCGGCAACACGGTTTTGACCGAGTTTATTGACGTCGATGCCTTAACCGGAAAAGTCATAGATTCAACTACGAATAAAAATTTTATTGAACTTACTTTAACCAGCCAAAAAAATTCAACAGTCGGTTTAGAGGTTTACGACGTGACTTTAAAACAAGATGGGGAAAGATCACAAGTTTATTTCCTTGAGGACACGGCGGATTTTGCCATCTCAAATGGAGATGGCAAAGTTTCAATCGTTGGTGCCTCGGGAGAACCCGATGAATACATTTTAGTGGTGGTTGACGGGGAGGTGAGGGCATTCCCGTACAATGAGGGAACTAGCAGTCTAAACATTGATTTTCTCTCGGGAATTGAGGTATTTGCAACGGCTGAATATTTTTAATGTATTTAATCTAATTACGAACCCCTCACTCCGTTGAGTGTTAAAATTATCTAGACGATATTCCATCATTCAATTGAATACTTGAATATCATCAAGAATATTTTGTATCAATCTTGACAGATTGAGCCTTTTTGTTATATTTTGATGTTAGATCAGATATGCCTATGTTTTGGAGGAACCGGGCAGAAGCGGGAATATCGGGAGAGGGTTTCCTGGTCAGAAACCCTTAGTGGTCTCCGCCTGCATGCGGCGTGTATTCGCCGCCGTCATGGGTGGTGCCGTGGCGTCCGCGCTCCCGACGTGCCCGGATTTGGGAAGTGATGCCCATTCGTAGTCCGGGTGTAAGGTCTGGCAGGCCTACTCGGTTCCTCCTCTCTTTCGTGGCCCGTGCTCTCGCGCGGGCCACCTTGCTTATAAAAACGCTTGGGAAATAGAACCCAACGGCTCACACCCTTGAGCCATTGGATTAATCAACATATTCCTATACAAACCTGTTAAATCGTTATATCTTGAGTTCTTGCTTTTCACAATTAACGGCGGCCGCATCTAAAATGAGAGGAAATTATCAGGTCGGCACGACCGGCCATGATGCTCTTATTGCGAACGCCTCAAGTCGTGAGGCGTTGAGCAGAGAAAGCGCCAAACTCTCGATTGCCCTCGAGTTAAAAGAAATCGGCGGTTGTGCTACAATAAATTTATGGACAATTTGGAAGTAAACTCTAAACCAGTAAGAACTTTCTATCTAATGGCGGGGATAATTGCAACCGTGGCTTATCGTATAATAATAGTGCTAACAAACACGAGCGATTATTGGATTAAATTTACTTGGTATATTGGTACAATCGGTTTTATCATTTATTTTATTCATCGCTACCAAATTTCCGAAAGACGTATTAAGATTATTAAAGATTACAGGTTAAAAGAAAAAATCGGCCAAATTGAAAATTTGGGATATGAGGACAAAGAGGCGATGAAATATATTTTTCATTCGCTTGATGTTTCAAGTGAGAAAATAATTTTTATAGTAATATTTGTTTCTTCGGCACTGGCCTTAATTGCCGGAATTTATTTAGACTTTCTTAAGTGAACTCAAAATTAATAATGTATGCCAATATAACATTATGAATATTCGAAAAGCGACAATCAATGATTTAAAAAGTATCCAAGAATTAAATTCATTGCTTTTAAAAAAAGAAGATCAAGATTTTGGCCAGGATTTTGACGATGCTTGGGCTTTTTCTGAACACGGGAAAAAATGTATTAGCGATCGAATCCAAAATGAGAATTGTATTTCTTCGGCAGTTGAGGATTCCGGAAAAGTGGTTGGATATTTAGTTGGTGAAATTCGGGAAGTCCCGCCATGGCGAAAGCAATTCAAAACCATTGAACTTGTAGAAATTTATATTATTGATGAGTATCGTTCCAAGGGGGTTGGCTATGCCGTCGTGGCTGGTGTGATGGTTGGTTTAGCCGAAATTGCCTCATTTTTCTTTTTTCCAAGGGCGTGTCTGCTTCAGTCGGAATACCAATAATTATTGGCGGTTTAGTCGTTGTTGGTGCGGTTTTAGGATTAACTTTTTTAAAAGAATCTTTTGGTTTGGTCCAACTTTTCGGATTGGTGTTGATTGTCGCCGGAATTGCAATTCTAACTTCAAAAATGGAATAGTTCATTTGAAACAATCGATGGCAGATTTGTTTATGCCAAAGTAAAAGAAATGCCGCAAAACGGCCAGCATTTTATGATTTCAAAAGACGCGGATGAAATTACCGTTGTAGCCGAAGAAAAAAATCTTGAAAATTTAGAAATTATTGAACGAAATAAAGAGGACTACAAGCTCATTGCCTTGAAAGTGTCTTTGCCCTTTTATGCGGTTGGCTTTTTAGCAACCGTTACTTCAGCCATCGCCAAAGAGGGGATGAATGTTTTAGTCATTTCCACTTATTCTAAGGACTATATTTTGGTCAAGGAAGAAAATATCGTTAAAGTAGAACAAATTTTATTAAAATTAGGTTTTCAAAAAACATTATGAAAAAAGTTTGGATAATTTTGCTTTTAGGTGTAATAGTGGGCGCAGGTTTAGTGCTGTGGTTTTTAATAAAACCAATCTACAATCAAAAAGTATTTGAAGTTATTAGGTACGGCAATGGCCAGTATCGTTTGGGTTTAACGCCGGCCATGAATTTACAAGAACTTAAACAAAATAATTTCGGCGATGTGGTTTCTTCCGGCGTTTTTTACCACGGTCGGGAAATCTATATTAAAGGTGGGGTTGAATTTCCGTACGGCGGAGGCCACGCGGTAATATTTTTAAAGCAAAAAGACGCTGATCTTTTCGACATTTACTCCTTAATGGGCGGCCCATAACCCCATGTGATACATCTAAGATTTCTGTAGATGATATTCTATTATTCTATAGAATATGCGAATAACATTTTAAGATATTGTTCTCAAATAACCGAAAACCGACAGCGTTTGCTGTCGGCATGAATGTTGGTTGTGGTAGGGCTTTAGTTTCGGGTGACGTTATACCAGTCGAAAAAGTCAGACCTCCAAGCCTCATCGAGTATTTGAACGGCCAGGGCCATTCTCAGAATCTCAGGCGTGGCTGGCGTTTTACCGATGACTTCTTCAATAGTCTCTTGGGTAAGACCTTGCTTATACTTTGGCGCGAGAAAGTCGAGCGCGATCTGGACGAGGTCTTGAACTGTTACTCTTCCAGCGGCGAATTTGGCGGCAATAAGGGGTCGGATCTCTTCGAGAGTCGGGGAATGTCCTTCCTGAAATAGAGCGCTCAATCGGCAAAGGCTGGGACAGTCAAAGGTCGAACGCGGGA
>JAENIV010000081.1 GCA_016844295.1 Candidatus Berkelbacteria bacterium | reverse complement strand
AGGCCGTCCGGTCATCGTGGTTCAGGGTGGAATGGGGGCGGGTGTTTCTCTGCCTCCTTTATCCGGTGAGGTTGCCCGGTTGGGTGCTGTCGGAGTGGTCTCCAGCATTGGCTTGGATCGTTTAATTCCCGGCCAACAAGGTAACTACTTCGAAGCAGCCAGGATTGCCATCGAGGATACCATTCGTCGTAGCGACGACCGTGGACTGGTTGGCGTCAACTGTATGGCGATGATGCACACCTACAGGGACTCAGTCGCCGGAGCTATCGCAGGTGGGGTAAAGGCCGCTCTCGTCGGTGCCGGTCTCCCGCTTGATCTACCTAGAATGGTAGGAGATGCCAAAGACGTAGCCCTTATCCCGATCGTCTCGTCCGTCAGAGCTTTGCAGGTAATCTGCGCTAGGTGGAGACGATTAGGGCGGATGCCCGACGCGGTGGTTGTTGAAGGACCCCTCGCTGGAGGGCATCTTGGCTTCAAGGCCGAAGACATTGAGAAGCCGGAGTTCCAGCTAGAAGAGATATTCCCCCCGATTCTCCAGTTTTCCAAAGAGAACGGTAATTTCCCAATCATCGTTGCCGGAGGAATCTGGAGTCGGGCAGATATTCTCCGCTGGATCGCCGCGGGAGCATCCGGTGTCCAGATGGGCACGAGGTTTCTTGCCACTCATGAAAGCGGAGCTTCCCCTGACTTCAAGAATGCCGTTGTTGAGTCAACTTCCGACGACATTTTCGTCGCTACCAACCCTGGCTCGCCCTCGGGAATGCCCTTTCGGATCATTAAGAGCTCGCCTGGATATCAAGAGGCGCTGCGTCGCGATCGCCCCCTGGAATGCAAGTTCGGCTATATGCTCCACAATGGACATTGTCGGGCACGCGAAGAAAGCAGAGATTCATTCTGCATCTGTAACGCCTTGCTTGCCGCTATTTGGAAAAACCCCGACTCCAACGAAATGCCTATCTTCACAGTCGGCGCTAGCGCTGCACGCGTGAAGAAGATCGTGTATGTGAGAGAACTCATGGATGAACTCAAGGGAGTGACGCCATGATCCAAACGAACTGCGCGCCTGTCTTCGACCGAGGATAGGCGCTTCTTTTATTAAATAATTTTTGACGTTTAGAAATAATCGGGTCTTTTATCCTCGGCGAATTTCGCCTGGGTCTTTTTGAGAGAGTTACTTGCTTTCCAAATATTTTTTCATGGGACCGAGGTAAAAATCTTTCCAACCTACAACAAAATCATCGATTTCGGGTACTGGGACTCCCTCGTGAATCAAGGTTAATTCGGTTGTATCGCCCTTCGATTCTAAATTAAATGTTGCAATCGACGGCTTGGGCCAATCGTTGCCAAACCATTCTTGAACTAATTTTTTGGCTGGAAAAACTTCAATATTTTTGCCCCAAATATCGCCGCCCCAGAACGAAAATTCAAAACCTGGTTCGGCTTTCATTTTCACCGGACCGCCACCCCAGGCGTCAATATATTCTGGCTCAGTGAGTCATTTCCAAACTTCTTCGATGGGTGCTTTAATTTTATAGGTTTGCTTGATTGTGTTCATCTGATAGTTTATTTTTTATAAATTATATATTTATTTAAGGAAGAAATTCGATCGCTTTCAGAACCGCCCATTTTTGAATCATAGGTCAAATTATTTCTAAAGCCGTGGCCAAATTCTAAGGTATTACCGGTTATTTGATATACATCATAATATGTGACGCTTTTAGCAGTATCTAAAAGGTTTATTTGCCCTAAATCACCTGAAGCAGATTGTTTTATGATTGTTAGTGTGTAATTATCTGTCATGGTTGTCTCAACACTACAGTCGTGGCCTGATGAACTCCAGCGAGTATGGACAGCCGTACTATTAGCATTAATAACGAATTGATGTTTTTCTGACCAAGGGCTGTTGGCGTCCGGCACTAAGCAGTCGCTTGTCCATGTACCGACTAAATTTTGGTCAAATTTACCACCTTTTTGGGTTAAAGTTGTGGAGTTAGTGGTTGATCCGGCACCTTCATTGGCTTTTCGTAAAATTGCCGCCAAGCCAAAATAGGCACCGAAGATAAACACTAGAACAATTACAACTATTAACAATACTTTCCAAATACCTGTTGATTTAGGTTGTTGATTTTCCATAAATCCTCCTTTACCCCGTTAGATAATTATTAATCTAAGCTAACTGGGGTTTTTTTAATTATATTATTTAAATTGGAAACTTTCTAATATTTCCTCATCAATTGCCTGATATTTCCGGTACGGATGCATGGAAATCACGTAAGAGAAATTCCCATTATTGGCAATATAATAAATTTGATGATCATCTGGACGGTAGTTTTCCGGTTCCGGAATAAAGCGGGTGTAAGTAAGTTTGCGGTAATTTATTCCGCTTAAATTTATGTTGATTTCTTCTTCGAGTTTGTTTGGCCCGTTGGTTATGCTGGTTTGGCTTTTTATATCTGCAACTGTTGCTTCAAAACTTTGAGTATAAGTGGATATTTTAATATCACCTCCGATTCTCGCATTCCCTTTTGGCCCTTGATCAAAACCGACAGTTTCCCGATATGCATCATTGGTTGAATCAACTGCAGTGGCCCGCCATTGAAAATAAACCCAATTTTTAGGATATTTAACGCTGTAGCGGTAAGCGACATTACTAAATGTCTGCCAATCGGCGGTGGAAACCGGGGTAGGGCTTGCCAACTTAATATTTGAAACATTGCCGCCAATTTCTAAAGTTTTATTTTTAACGATATGGTAAGATTTCATGACAAAATTGCGGTTTGTCCAGGCT
>JAENIV010000027.1 GCA_016844295.1 Candidatus Berkelbacteria bacterium | reverse complement strand
CTTTGGCAAAAAATGAATCAAGATATTTTCCCCACGCCTGCATTACCAAATATTGATTTTGTAGCCAAGACGGTTATTATTGTCGCAGCTGGCCAGAAAAATACAGGTGGTTTTGATATTGAGATTACAAATATCCAAAAACAAAGTAATCAAACCTTAGTCTATTATACGGAAACTTCTCCGGCTAAGAACTGTTTGGTAACTATGGCGCTCGAATACCCTTATCACGCGATTGAAATATCTAAGACTTCTGATGAAATCACATTTATCCCTCAGGAAAAAATTAAATACTGTGATTAATGGATGTTAAAGGAATAACTATGAACCAACCATATCAAATCCGCCCGGCATTTAGTCCGCCAATTAGGGCCAAGCGAAAACTGCCCAAATGGTTGCTCTTTACTTTGGTTACAGTTGGGGCATTTATTTTAACCTTGGGCGGATTTCTGTTGGCTGACAGAAGAAGCACGACCGCAGGAACTCCAGAAAGTTCACCATCCCCCACCGTGTCAATTTCCGAGGCGCCTACGTCGACCCCCTCTTCCTCACCATCTAAAACTCCAACGCCAACACCTTCAAAATCTCGGACCCCGACACCATCACCGCCCGTAACAGCGACTCCGACACCAACGGCAACTGCCACCGTTACGCCAACAGCGGCTGCGACAGCGACCCCAACCGCAACGCCATAAATATTTATGATATAATCAATTATGGAGGATTAATGACTTTAAGTAATAAAGATATTGGTGAAATTGTTGGAACAAAGATAACAAAAGAAATCGGATTTCTTAGATTAGAGATGAATCAAAGGTTTGACAAAACTGATCAAAAAATTGATGATGTTCATAAAGACTTATCGAAGAAAATCGAAGAAGTTAACAAAATGGAGAACGAAGACATTCAGGCACTCGCTACTGATATAGTAAAAATCAAAAAGAAAATCGCGTTTCAACAATAAGTCATATATCTCTTGTAATTGATATATATATAGTATCTTGGAATCAGGAGGAATTTTATGAATCAACAACCAACAAAAACTACCCCGAAAAGCAGACTTAAATTGCTCTTGATTGTCTTAGGAATTGTAATTATTGCAGCTATTCTTGTTTACTTTTTGTATGTTAAAAGGGGCTCAACATCTACAAATACTACAAGCCCAAGTCCGACAACTTCTAGCGCGGTTTCATCACCTACATCATCTGAATCTGGCTCGACTAAAACCTCGACGCCAGAGGTTGATACAACAACATCTATGAGTCCATCGTCAAACCCCAATGCCGATAAAACTTTTTCAGGACCCATCTCTAGCTATGGAGGTGGTTGTTCCAGCCCGACAGCATCATTTAGCTATCCTTCAAATTACACTCTATCCCAGCCAAAATATTCAGCAGGATATGGCCCTATCTTTATTTATGGACCCAATGATGATCCCGCGGGACAGACAAATCATTCAGGCGTTAATCTTTCAAATGGGTATAATACTATAGGAGGTTTTACAGGTGATTATGCTTGTGGTTCCCCCAGTTCTGTCCAGGCGTTGTTTGATGAATATAAATCTGCGAAAGAGGCAGCCCTGAGAACAACATTTTCCGTGATATCAAACGTATATTCACAGAACAACTTTACGGCAATCAATTGGCAAGAAGCCGGTCGTACAGAAATTTTAGGGAAAACCTATAACTTTACATATTACACAACTTTAGCTCTTAGTAGCGGTGAATTTGTCGTCATCACATATAATAATACTCAGGATAAGGACGCCTACAACACAATCTTAAACTCTTTTCAATTCAAATAACTACTCTTCCACCCCAAAAACCTCCCCATAATCTTAATGGCTCACACCCTTGAGCCATTAAAAATAACCCCATAGTTTTAGTTCTAACTTCAATAATCTTAACTCCACCTCTAAAATTTCCAACCTATTCTTATTATTATTTTTTGATATTATCTCCGTTTTATGCTCGAACATATTTTGGAGATTATCATCTATTAAAACTCTTGAGTGCTATTAGACTATTTTGTTATCGAACTATTTTATATGATGATTACTCAAAATACCTCTGTCTAAAAATTTTTTTATCAAATTCTGTTCAGTTTCAATTCTTTCAGCTATAATATATTGAACATGTGGGCCTAAGTAGAACATCCCCCTAAGCGCATTGATCGTCTCCAGACACTCGAATGGATAAACGAAAACGCTTTCTTGAATTTTAATAAAACCAATTTCTTGCAATTTTCGGCGGAGAAATTCACGTTCGTTTTTTTTATCATTAGAAATATCGTAAATGACAATCCGCCATTTTTTATCCCATAAAGAAGGTGTATCAATTTTTAGACCGGCAACTATATATTTTTTCACCATTTCTTTTCCTTTAGTGGTTAACTCAAGATATTGTTCTTGACCATCAAGATACTTTTTGATAAATCCTTTTTGTTTAAGCCGATAAATCTCTCTGCTAAATCTAATTTTATCTTTTTCGCGAAATTTGTCGTATTCTTTTATGGCAATTTTATAAATACCCTTCTTATCAATCCCTGTATGGGTCAATCTAAAAAAGTCAATAAAATAAAGCAAAATCTGCCGAGAAATAATTTTAGTTTTTTCAATTTGGATTTCATCCATAGTTTAGTTTATATTATACCACAATATATGCTCGAGCGTATATTGGAGATAATTTTATTTTTAGATGATTTTTTAATTGCTCTATACCTTCACGAAATACCCCGAAATAGCATACTTAAAGATTAGTTTGATAGATGAGTCATTACTCTTCCGCTTCAAAACCTCCCATCTTCGTTAAAACTACGATGACCAAGAAGGCTTCGGCGAACAAGTTTAGATTATTATTTTACTCCTCGACCTCGAATACTTCCTTCGCGCCATTGAGCAACTCTTCGTCTGGGTCAAGGGGTTTTTTGATTACTACCCCGGGGTCGACCGTGCAAAGAACTTTATATTGAGAACCGGTAATTTTTGTAATTATTTCCTCAATAACTTGAGTATTGCGTTTGCCGGAAATCACATCCGCATGAAATTTAAATTTAAAAGCCAAAGTAATTGTACCCTCTTCTTCGCCGGCAATGGCCGCGTCGCGCAAAAGGGCGGCTAAAGAGTAATTGTGAGATCTCGCCTCTTTGATGATTTCCGGCCATAACGTTTGTGAGAAAGTACGCTCACCAGTAGCCTTCAAAGATACCGGACTCGGTTTCCCCGGCGAGGAAACCGGTCCTAAGCGCTCGGCTCGGCTTTGACCATGCGCCTCGCCTCCGCGGGCACTATCGTGGGCATCCTTTACTTTGAAACTACCCGGCTCGCTCTCTGAGATATTAGCCTCCGTCATCTCAAAAACCACCATTTCTAAAGGCAAAACCGGTAAATTGGCGGCTTTAATTTTAAAAATAGATTCGGAAAATTTCCCAATATATGAAAAAAGTTCCTCGATGGTAAAAATACCCGAAATTTCTTTGGCTTGGGCTTGTTGTTCCTTGGTTAAATCAAAAAGTTGATCTTGGCCTATTTTATAAAGAGCGATTTTTCGAAAAATCTCCACCAGTTTTAAAGTAAAATTTTCCAAATCAATCCCCTGATAAAAAAGTTTTCCCAAAAAGCTAAAGGCTAATTTACGATCTCTCTTGGATAGAATCTCAATAAAATCGAAAATGCTTTTTTCGTGTGCTAGGCCTAAAATTTCTTGGACATCTTCTAAGGTAATTCTCGAAGCAATTGTTTGTCTGACTGACGACACCTGCTCTAATAAAGATAATGAATCACGATAAGATCCAAATGAAAGTTGTCCTAAAAGGTTTAAAGCGTCCTCGTCAATCTTAATATCTTCCTGTTTTGAAATTCTGTCTAAAAGTTTTTTAATTTCTTCTTGTGATGCTTTATGAAAATCGTATCTTTGCACCCTTGAAAGGATCGTCGGTAACACTTTTTGTGGTTCGGTAGTCGCCATGACAAATATGGCATGCGCCGGTGGTTCTTCCAGAGTTTTTAAAAGAGCATTAAAAGCTTCCTTGGTAAGCATGTGGACTTCGTCAATTATATAGATTTTAAATTTTGATGAAGTCGGTAAAAAGCGGATTTTATCGCGAAGTTCCCTTATTTCATCGATTCCCCTGTTTGAGGCAGCGTCAATTTCGATTAAATCCATTGATTTTCCCAACGTTATCTCTTTACACGAAGCACATTTATTGCAGGGCTCGAAACTGTCTTTGGCAAGTTTTCTTCCTGTACAATTTAAGGCCTTAGCGAAAATCCGGGCAATGGTTGTTTTGCCTGAGCCCCTCGGGCCGGCAAATAAATACGCGTGGCCGTATTTTAAAGTTGCCAAGGCATTTGTCAAAGTTTTCGTGACGTGCTCTTGGCCGACAATATCGGCAAATTTTTGGGGACGATATTTACGATATAAAACCATATGAAGTTGGTTAAAAGAAAACAGAAATTGGTATTTGAACCGTTCTAATATTTCCAATTTCCTCAAACTATTTTCTAATTTCTTTTGCACTATTACTATATAGTATTCGCTCATGAATTCAAATTGTGATAAAATATACTTGATAAATATAAAGGATGGGGAAAAATGACATCATCAGAACTCAAAAAACGGGTTTCTAAAAATTCTCGTATACCTCAAGAAAAAGTCGCCAAAACTTTAGACGTCATCCAAACAATTATTTCCAAAGAACTTTCTAACGGAGGGAGTGTAAACATTCCCGGTTTTGGAAATTTCGTTATGATTAAATACCCTTCTCGGACCATCAAAGACGTTAGAAATCCTTCGAAAACGTATTTGTCTTTAGAAAAAGATTTACCAAGATTTCGGCCGAGTCCAGAATTTAAAGAGAAATTAACAACTAATCCAAGCGCAGATGGAACTGAAGCTATTTTTACTCCAACAAATAATATTTCTTACATTGACCTTTCTAAAACGAGTGTGCCGAAAAAGATTCTCTCAACCTTACCGGAACATATCGCCCGTTTTTATCAAGTTGTTCCACTTGAAGAAAAAGGCAGCACTCTTACCGTAGCCATGATAGATCCGGAAGACCGTGAAGCCATTGAATTTGTCAAAAAAAAGACCGGTAAAGAATTGGAAATAAAAATTTGCACCCAAGCAGATTTAAACCATGTTTTGGATCAATACGCTGCTTTGTCTGCCGAACTTAAAAAAATCGTCGAATCAGCCGAAGCCGAAGAAGAAGACTTAAAGCCCCAACAAGAAGCCCCAGATACTGCTAAAAAGGAAGACATTATTGAAACCGCCCCTGCGGCCAAAATAGTTCAATCTCTATTTAAACGGGCTGTGAGAGAAAAAGCCTCAGATATTCATATTGAGCCCGAAGAGGACGATACGGTCGTCCGTTTTAGAGTTGATGGAATTTTAAGAAAAGTCATTTCTTTACCTAAAGAAATTCACCCGGCAATTATTTCGAGAGTTAAGATTCTATGTAATATGAAGATTGACGAGACTAGACTTCCCCAAGATGGTCGTTTCCAAACAGTCGTGGACGGGGCAGAGGTAGATTTTCGCTTATCTTCATTGCCGACAGTTAACGGCGAAAAAATTGTTGCAAGAATCTTAGATAAATCCGCGGGGATTTTGACCTTGGAACAATTAGGATTGCGCGGGACAGCATTTCAGACACTTGACGATAATATTCATAAAGCCCACGGAATGATTTTAGTCACCGGGCCGACAGGTTCCGGCAAAACGACAACCCTATATGCGGTTATCGATAAAATTAAAAGTGTCGGGATTAATATCGTTACCTTGGAAGATCCGGTCGAATACCGTATGCAAAGTATCAATCAATCTCAAGTTCATTCCCAGATTGGTTTTTCTTTCGCTAATGGTCTACGATCGATCGTCCGCCAGGACCCGGACATCATTATGATCGGGGAAATTCGTGATTATGAAACTGCTGATATGGCGGTCCACGCCGCTTTAACGGGTCATGTGGTTTTATCAACCTTACATACCAACGATGCCGCGGGAGCGATTCCCCGTTTAATAGATATGAAAATTGAGCCCTTCTTGGTTAACTCGTCAATTAACTGTGTGGTTGCCCAAAGATTATGTCG
Organism: Candidatus Berkelbacteria bacterium; assembly: GCA_016844295.1. GTDB lineage: Bacteria > Patescibacteriota > UBA1384 > UBA12157 > JAENIV01 > JAENIV01. Next base: position 2,037 of record JAENIV010000027.1, on the reverse strand, counting down.
CAAAATCTGTGATACTTGCAAAGAACCATTACAAATAGAAGCCGGTGAGTCAGATATGGCTCAAAAAGAATTGGCTATTTTACCTAAAAATGTTGAGAAACCGTCAAAAATTCAATTTCTTCACGGTAAAGGTTGTGATACCTGTTCCGGCACCGGTTACAAAGGACGAATTGGAATTTTTGAAGTCTTCAGTTTGTCGGATGATTTAAAAGTAATGGTCGCGAAAAAGGCCTCCGGAACAGAATTAGGTAATCAGGCAATTAAAAACGGCATGGTGACCATGAAACAAGACGGTATTTTAAAAGCCCTTGACGGATTAACTTCCCTTGAAGAAGTCTGGCGTGTAACAAAGGATTAAAAATGCAATTTACCTACGTTGTCAAAGGAAAAGACGGACAAGTACAAAACGGAGTGATTGAGGCCGTAAACGAAGGCGTTGCCTCGAAACAACTTCACGAGCAAGGATTATTTGTCTTGGAAATTAAAAAACTCGGGTCCAATTTACCAGGTGGAATTCATAAAAGCATTTCGATTCCTTTTATCGGTGGGAAAGTGTCCTTAAAAGACCGGATCATTTTTACCCAGCAACTAGCCATGATGATAAAAGCCGGATTACCCTTGATGGATGCCTTTGGGGCCTTACAGGAACAGACGGAAAATAGTAACTTTGCCCAAATTATCTCGGAAGTTTCTGCCGACGTAAAAGGTGGAAAACCAATGTCTGAATCGCTCGAAAAGTATCCTAAAGTTTTCTCGAAACTCTACGTTGCCATGGTCAGATCCGGTGAAAAAAGTGGCAAACTCGACGAAAACCTTGAAAGATTATCGGATCAACTCCAAAAAGACTACGAATTAATTTCCAAAATTAAAGCTGCTTTAACTTATCCGGTCGTTGTAATAGTCGCTTTATTCGCAATTGTTATTGTCATGCTTATCTTTGTTGTCCCTCAAATGAAAGCTATTTTTAGCGATATTGGAGCCGAATTACCAATTATAACCAAGATAGTACTCGGTACGAGTGATGTCATTCTCAAATACTGGTATATTTTCATCGCAATAATTTTAGTAATTGTTATCGGTCTGCGCTTATGGACGCGCACCGATAGCGGAAAAATGTCTTGGGACAAATTTAAATTAAGAATTCCTTTAATCGGACCGTTAATCAAAAAAATTTATATGGCCAGATTTAACCGCACAATGGGAAGTTTAGTCGCCTCGGGTCTCCCAATGCTTGATATTATTGATACTGTCGGCGAGGTGGTAAATAACCAAGTTTATCAAGACGCCTTTAAAAGAATTGGTAAAGACATTGAAAATGGAATTCAACTTTCCGAATCCTTAAAAAAACAACATATTTTCCCGCCCATGATTTATCACTTGGTAGCCGTCGGTGAAAAAAGCGGCAAACTCGATTATGTCCTTCTTTCAATGGCTAACTTTTTTGATAAAGAAGTAGAAACCCAAACTAGTAATTTATCAACCTTAATCGAACCGATTTTAATCGTTATTATTGGCGCCGGTGTCGGTCTCGTGGTAGCTTCAGTGATCATGCCCATTTATTCCTTAGTAAACGTGATGTAATATTTTAAATATGAAAAAAGGTTTATTTCGATGGAATTGAGAAGTTTATTTCAATATAAATTGAGAAGTTTTTCATTTATAGAATTAATTGTTGTTATGGCCGTAATTTCAATTATTATGGCTGCCCTGATACCTACTATCAAAAATTTTCTCCCGTCTTGGCAACTCTCGGGCTCAGCGCGGTTAATTATTAATAAACTGCGTCAAGCCCAAGAAGAAGCCGTCACGAGTCAACATCAATATATTATTCGTTTTAACCCGACCGCTAACCCTCCAACTTTTCAATTGATAAAAAACGACGGAGGTGAAACTATTATGGAAAATTTTAGCCTGCCGTATAATTCCGTTTTAACTCTTGATTCTTCAATTACTGACAATGAGGTAAGGTTTTCTTCCGATGGCGGCCCAAGTTCTTCAGGTAACATCATTTTTAACCTAGATTCTTTGTCAAAAACA
>JAENIV010000080.1:1770-4616 GCA_016844295.1 Candidatus Berkelbacteria bacterium | reverse complement strand
CGATAATTCGCTCTGTTGCTCCTCGCTAATTTCAATTGTTAGTTTAACAACCGCGTCTTTAATATTGGTTTTTTCAATATCATTAATCACTTTATCGGTCGGTTCATCAATGTCTGAGATTTTAGAATGAACGCTTAAAAAACGCCTGGCCGGTGTTTTAATAAATTGCCAAGTAGTTTTAAAATTAGCAGTTTCACTTTGATCGATATTTATCAAAACGAAACCTTTATCTTCCTTTTCTTCGCCGAAGTCTATTCTTTCAATTGAGCCTGAATAAATAACCGGTGGCACTTTTAAAATCTCTTGGTATTTATGTAAATGGCCCAGAGCAATATAGCTAAAACGGCTATTTTTAAGTGATTTCAAGGGTAAAATAATATCCGATCCGATCATGACAGATCTTTCTGAACCGAAAGTAGAACCTTCAACGGTAGCATGAGCCAATAATATTGAGGGAATTTTTGAATCTATTTTACTTGATAAATACATAATTTTGTCAGATAACATTTTTGACATTTTTTGATGCATTTTTTCAAGGGGTAAATTATAATCATCTTTTAAAAGTAACTGTTGTTTTGTAAACCACGGTAGACCGGCGATTTGAATTGGCCCGGATTTAGTCTCAATAATATTGACATTGTTGCCAATCATATGAATATTCGGGACATTTAAAGTTTTATAAATATCCAAAGTGTTTGCTTTTCCCAATGCGTTAGGGAAGTCGTGATTGCCAACAAGCATGGCGATGGGAATATTTGCTGAAGCGATTTGGTAAATTTTACTCGCAAAAGCCCGTTGGTATGTTGGAGATGGTTCACGAGTTTTGTACGCATCACCGGCAAAAATTACTAAATCAACTTTTTTATCTATGGCGGTATTTACAATCACGTCAAAGGAATTTAAAAAATCACCTAAACGCGAATTTAAGCCGGTCTCGGAATCAATTTTCCCGTAGTTTTCCATGCCCAAATGGACATCGGCAAAGTGAATTATCTTCATTTTAAACCCGAACGTATTATATCATACGAAGACTCTAAGGATTGATATATTTTAAACAATTCGCTAAAATCAAATTAGCCTCGAGAAGAGGAGGAGAACCGTTCATGCCAACTGAGTTAATTCTCAAAGCGTTATCTGGCTTGTATCCCATTATCTTTGGTCTTATTGTTCTGATTATGCCGCTCACCATTCTGGTTGTTTTACCGACGATCTTCCTTTCCTGCGTTTGGTTTTGGTCGATGGGATTTTCGGTTGTTGCTACCTTTTGGCCCCGATCCGCTTGGGCTAATCGCTGGCATGTTCGACAATATAGCCGATTATTCCGCCACAAACAATACGAGCTTCGCTACTTTGCGGTGAATCGCATCATGAGCCTTATTGCACTGAATCCGGCGATCACCCCAAAGGCAGTGATCTTCCTTCAGAGAGCCCGCGCTTGCGAAAAAGATTCGCGGGCCTTAAATCACTTGAGCCTGGCACTTGCTTATCTTGCGCGTTAAACGAACTTCATTCGACCTATTTTCCAAGCGTCCCAACGGGGGCGCTTTTGCATAAGAGATATTGACATAGGACTAAATTTTTGCTATACTATTTAGTTGGAATCTCGCGACAGGGAGAGAATGATGCCGAGAGCTAAGATAAGGGTCTTACTTATCGGAGACAATAGGGGTCGAGAGGATCTCGCTTTGCTCCAGCGCACTGTCCAAGTAATGCTGCAAAGGCCGAGATCCGAAAGGATCGAATGTGTATATGCTAATGGATCAATCTCGCCCCCGGAAATCGAGGACAAAATCGAGGCTCACAGGCCTCATGTCATTGCTTTCCAGGAGGCTCGAGGCAAAGAACTGGACGTTGCCATCGTAGCGATGTCCAGGGACGTCAACCCAGAAGCAGCGATAGTCATTTTCTTCGAGGAACACCCATCGCCGCATTACCTCCGCTTCAACGGCTTAGCGCTGAAGGGCGGTGAGATCATCGCCTGAAGTGTCAAGCCGAGTTATTTCGTGGGTGCTCAGAAGGGCACCCACGGAAACCATAGCAATTAATTTGATCTTGATTTCTATGGTTTCTGTTATATCCGGTTTCGGAATCCTTCAAACGATACCCAGTATCACGTGGAAAGAAAGCAAATTATATTTGAAATTTTCCTGACAGGGTCTTGACAAAATGGGCAATTTCTGCTATAATAATAACTCACGATGGATAAGAGTATAAGTTTCACTCTGTCTAATCGTAAACAGGGTGCTGTCCGCCAACTAGGTTTTCCCCTCCTTGCCTAATTGGCGGCAGCACCCTGTTTTGTAACCGATATTTGCCGATCTATTTGATAGCCTTTTTAATAGCCGACTCAATAGCCTGCTTTGTTGAAGCCCCGATTAATTGATCTTTAACTTTACCGTTATTTAATATCAAAATGTTAGGTAAACTCATTACGCCCATGCGGGATGATAATTCCGGATTTTCGGTAACGTTGATTTTATAAAATTTGATTTTGTCGTTAAATTTTTTTGTGAGATCATTCAGGTGCGGTTCAACAGTTTTGCATGCATGGCACCATGTTGCCCAGAAATCAACTAAAACTATACCTTTTTTTGTTTTAGCTAGAAAGTCTTTTTCTTTTAAATCCTCGACTTTACCGGACACACTTCCCTCCTTTTAGTGACAAGAAACAAAATTAATTCATAAAGGCCAAACATGGTCCCGACATAAAATAGATCGCCAGCTAATGTGTTTCTGAAAAACGGCAATCCCATTATATAGCAATTTAATAATCCTTGCCATGTATGAGGATAAAGTGAGTGCGGGATTGCCCACATAGCAAAATTAGTTATTAAGTAGAAACTTAT
>JAENIV010000080.1:0-1756 GCA_016844295.1 Candidatus Berkelbacteria bacterium | reverse complement strand
TTTCCGTAGCCATAAACCCATCACGCCGATCAATACAAATGAACCGTAGACCGAAAACATCACCCACAAATTATAATAACCGATGAAATAATCGGAAATCAACATTATTAAAATTGGCAAAATTAAAGCGTATTTACGGTTTAAATAAACGCTTGAAAATAATATAATCGCCGCCACAGGCATAAAGTTAGGAATATGCGGTATAAAGCCTAAAAAAGAAATATATGGAGCGATTCTTAAAATAACCGCCACTAAAATAAAGAAAAAAATCATGATAATGAATCCTCTCCTGTAGAAAATTTAATTACTGAAGTTTCTCAAAACGCCATTCAACAGTTTCACCAGTTTTAGTATTATACTGGTCAGCCCCACTTGGCGCTAATTGGTCGTTAACATAAAACATCCAGTATGTGTCTAGAGTGTTTTCCGTGCCGTCGATCGAAGTCACAAAAGAGCCGATAGTTGAATCTTCAGTTCTAACTTGATGACTTGCTTTTAAAATATCCATGGCGGTTTTACCATCTTCACCTTGATAAGTGATAGTTTTTACCACCACCGGCTTAAATTGGTTAGCTAGTCCTGCAACTGATTTGTCAGTTTGTTTTTTAGAGGCAAAATTACCAAGAAGCGATCCACCTATCACCAAAATGGCCGCAAGAATGATAATGGCTAAAAAATTCATTAACCCCCAAGATGAGTTTTTCGAATCCATATGACTCCTTTTTCCCCCTCGTTAAATTTAATAATTACTACAATCCCACCTTAATTTTGATTCTAAATTCTGTCAAGTCCTCTAATTTAATACTCTATCCCCTTTTGGGCTTTAGTACCTTTATCGAAGGGATGTTTTATTTTTTTCATGTCTGTAACAAGGTGAGCAATTTTTTTAAGTTTGGGGTGGGCGCGGCGGCCGGTGAGGACAATAGTAGCGTATAAGGTGTAGCGTTTGGGGTTTAGCATCTTAATAACTTCACTAATGTCAATCAGGCCAAAACCGATCGCGACGTTTATTTCATCGAGAATTATGAGGTCATGCTTATTTGATTCGATAAGTTCTTCGGCGCGCTTGAGGGCTTTTTGGGCGGTCTGTTGGTGGGCGCTTTTGGGTTTTTTATCACTCAAGATTTTATAGTAGCCAGTTCCGTATGACTCGATCAGGATCGGCAATTTATATTTTTTAATTGCCTTGTGTTCAGAATAATTACCTTTTTTCATAAACTGAATTATGGCTACTTTTTTTTCGGCACCGATAGCACGCAAGGCCAATCCCAGCGCCGCCGTTGTTTTTCCTTTTCCGTCCCCGGTGTAAATATGAATTTGTCCTTTTTTCTTTTTCATTGTAATTTGATTGTATGTGAGGGCGTATAAAAATCAAGTTAAATCGTAAGCACACGCATCTTTATCAATAAGTTAGCGGATTGACTTCGGGCAATTTTTAATATAGAATAGGTCAGTCGGAACATTTTGTCCTAATCAAAGAGGCAACCATATGAATATGAGAAACATTGCCATTATTGCTCATGTTGATCACGGAAAAACCACCTTAGTTGATGGTCTTTTAAAGCAGTCCAAAACTTTTCGTAACAACGAAGCGGAAATGAGCCAAACTTTAATTATGGATTCCAATGACCAGGAACGTGAACGAGGCATTACGATCTTAGCTAAGAACACGTCCATTAACTATAAAGATACTAAAATCAACATTATCGATACGCCTGGACACGCTGATTTTGGTGGTGAAGTGGAAAGAACTCTA
>JAENIV010000079.1 GCA_016844295.1 Candidatus Berkelbacteria bacterium | reverse complement strand
TTCGGGCGAAATATTAAATTATCTCTTAGAAAAAAGAGGGGGAGAAATTATTAGTTCGGGACAAAAATTTGGCCTCGAACTTAAATGGTTATTAGACAAATTGTTCTAAATCGTGCTTGATTTATCGGTATTTATGGAGTAAAGTAGAGTAAGTCCTATCAATACTATGCGCCTGTAGCTCAGCGGATAGAGCGTCAGCTTGCGGAGCTGAAGGTCAGAGGTTCGAATCCTCTTAGGCGCGCCATTTTTTTAAATTTATGTCTAATACTCGTCGGATTGCGTTCAATACAATTATTCAGGTGATTGGCAAGGTGATCACCACAGTGATCTCTTTATTTTTAGTTGCCGCTCTAACCCGATATTTAGGAGTATCCGGTTACGGCCAATACACAACCATATTTGCCTATTTACAATTTTTTGCGGTTTTCGCTGATTTCGGGTTTTTTTGGTTTTTAGTTAGAGAAATCTCCAAACCAGATGTAGACCAAGAAAAGATTTTTAACAATGTTATTACTTTCAGATCTATTATGGCGGCTTTTATCTTCACGCTTGCTTTTTTCGTTGCCTTTTTAGTTCCTCAATATCACGATATCCGAACGGGCATTGGGATTATTGCGGCCGCGTCTTTTTGGCAGGCATTAAACGGAACATATGTTGGAATTTTCCAAAATCGGTTACGCATGGACAAAGCGGCTTTAACGGATGTTTTAGGAAGAATCGTGATTTTAGCTCTCGTAATTTGGCAGATTAAAATGCAAATGCCGTTGGAAAGAATTCTCTGGTCGTATTTCTTTGGTAATCTCGTCAATTTTGTTCTTAGCGGTGTATTGGGCCGTGTTTATGTTAAATTCAGATTTGCTTTTGACTTTAAGTTTTGGAAAAAAATTTTCCGCGAAAGCGCGTTAATCTTTATTGTCTCAATTCTGGGTATTATCTATTTTAAAATGGATATCTTAATGCTTTCCTTGTTAAGGTCTTCAACAGATGTGGGTATTTATGGACCCTCATATAAGGTCATTGAAATATTAATCCTTTTGCCGGCAATGTTTATGGGTAACGTTTTTCCGGTAGTTACTCGTTATATATATGCCAAAGATAATCGTTTGGGAAATGCTTTTCAAAAATCATTTGATTTTCTCGTAATTACCGGAATACCGATCGCGGTCGGGGTAATATTTACGGCTAGCCGAGTAATCGAAATTGTCGCCGGACAAGAGTTTCTAAGTGCCCATACAATTGCGCCCATCTTTGGACTAACAGCCAATTCCGCTTTGGCTTTACAAATTCTGGTTATTGCGGTGGCAATTTCCTTTTTGTCTCATCTATTCGGTTATATGATTATTGCTCTGGGTAAGCAAACAAAAATGATTCTTCCTAACGTTATTTTGGTTATTTTCAATATCGGACTAAATATTATATTAATTCCTAGGTTCTCATACATCGGTGCCGCTGCGGTGACAGTTTTAACAGAAATTTTGGTTGTATATCTATATTGGCGGCTTATGCATCGGTTTATTGATTTAAAAATTCACTGGAAAATCTTGCCAAAAGTTATTTTAGGGAGTATGATCTTAGGTCTATTCCTATTTATATGTAAAAACTTAAGTTTATGGTTTTTAATCCCGGCCGGAATTGGTATATATCTGATTATATTATATTTGGTTAAGGGTTTTTCGAAGGAATCGGTCTTAGAAATTTTTCGGCCGAAAAATATTTAAATGAAAATAGCCATTGATACTCAAACAACTTTAGGGCAAAAAACAGGGTTTGGTTTTTACGTTAAAAACCTTGTTGAGGCCTTGGAGAAAGTTGATTCAAAGGATGAATACGTCAAAATTTTTCCCAAAACAGAAAAAGACTTCTCAACTCCTCAGAGGCTTTTTTGGGATCAAGTAACATTTCCAAGACGCGCCGGGAAAGCCAAAGTTGATCTATTACATCAACCTTGTTTTTCAGCGCCGCTTTTTTACAGGGGGAAGATAGTCGTTACTTGTCACGATTTGATCTCAATCTTTTTCCCTGAAAACCTACCCCTAGCATCAAGACTTTTTTATTCAAAGTGGATGCCTTTTTCATACCGACGGGCAGATATGATTATTGCGATCTCCGAGCATACAAAAAGAGACATTATGGCCTTGTTAAAAATTCCCGAAGATAAAATTACTGTTATTCATTCGGCTGCTTCTAAGGATTTCCGGCCCATCAAGTCTAAAAAAGAATTAGCCCGGGTTAAAAAGAAATATGGTACAGGCAAAAATTATATTTTGGATGTCGGGACTCTTGAGCCCCGAAAAAATTTGCCCTTTCTGGTCAGGGCATATGCTCTGGCAGTTAGAGAGGGAATTAATGAAAAACTCGTTATAACCGGCAAAAAGGGTTGGTATTATGAGGATCTTTTTAAATTGGTAGATAAACTTAGCCTCCAAGATAAAGTCATATTTACAGGCTATGTGGAAGAAAAAGACTTACCAGCGTTGTATTCCGGGGCCAGAGCTTTTGTTTTCCCAAGTATATATGAGGGGTTCGGCCTGCCCCCCTTGGAAGCCATGGCTTGTGGAGTCCCGGTAATTTCCTCAAATACATCGTCTTTATCAGAGGTCGTTGATAACGCCGGAATTCTTTTACAACCCAAAGATGAACGACTATGGGCGGCTAAAATAGTTAAAATCTTACGTGATCCTAAATTAGCCTTGACCTTGAGTGCCTTAGCCCTGAGGCAATCTAAGAAATTTTCCTGGGAAGAATCTGCCCGAAAAACCATTAATGTCTATAAAGAAGTATTAAAGAGGCAAAAATGACGATTGCCATTGACGCGTCAAGGGCGGTGAATGAATCTGCGGGGAAAAAAATCGCTATATACTAATCTTATCTTATTTTAGAAAAAGTCCTCAAAAAGAAAAAATAATCGCGGGTTTTAAAAAACCTAATGTTACTATTAAAACCCTAAAAATCCCCGGAGGATTAAAAGAAAAACTGTGGCGTATAAAAATGCCTTTTTACGAGAAATTTATAGGCCGATCTGATGTGTTTTTTGCCCCAAGTTTTTTTGAAATTAATGCGGGCTTAAAAATTCCTCAAGTTGTCACTATCCACGACTTAACTACTTTTATTTATCCTGAACACCGGGGTATTGAAGTCTCAAAAAGGCTCTCGACGTGCGCGAAAGAAGCGGCCAAATTGTCTCAAAAAATAATTACAATGTCTCGTGCGACCGCCGCTGACGCTCAAAAATATCTTAATATAAAAGAGAAAAAAATTGATGTCGTTTATCCGGGATTAAGCGATTTGGGAAAGCCGAATAATTTAGCAAAAAATTTAAAACCTTCGTCTTTTATACTATATGTGGGAACAATCGAGCCAAGGAAAAATCTTATTGGTCTTTTTAAGGCTTATTCATTGTTACCACTTGTCTTACAGGAAAAGTATCCTTTGGTTGTCGTAGGTGCTCAAGGATGGAATACGGGTGAATCTTATGATGCTTTTAATGCTTTGAAATTAGAGGGAAAGGTGAAATTTTTGGGATTTATCTCAGACGCTTCGTTGGCTAAACTTTATGAAAGTTGTGCAGTTTTTGTTTATCCGTCTTTGTACGAAGGCTTCGGACTTCCAGTCCTCGAGGCTTTGAGTTTTGGAGCCCCGGTGGTAACTTCAAACATCTCCTCTTTGCCTGAAGTAGCCGGTGATGCGGCAGTCCTTATTAATCCGGAAGATCCAAAAGAAATTTGCGCGGGGATTCAAAAATTATTAGAACATAACCACGAAGCAATGGATATAAGGCAAAAGGGTAAAATCCAATCACGAAAATTTACTTGGGAAAAATCTGCCCGAGAGACCCTTAAAGTTTTGAAGGAGGCAGCAATATAGCCTCGGGTCGCCCCGTTCGCTTTGGCCGCCCTATCCAACCTAGGCTCGAACTCCGTTCGGGCCACCGGCACGCGCTCAGGGGCATCCCCTCGGCTCAGGAGTATTATGTCTAAACCAATTTTAGCAATTCTTACCGAGTCTTTAATGTTTGACAATCAACATTCTTTGAATTATTTTACCCGTATTAAG
>JAENIV010000026.1 GCA_016844295.1 Candidatus Berkelbacteria bacterium | reverse complement strand
GATTTCTTTGGCGATTGGTTCGAACACGATGCCTCCTTTTGACTAATTTTAATTTAGCCAATATAGACTCTCGTGTCTAATATACGGGGTACCGACCAAGTTTTCAACTAACTCCTGGAAGCCAGAACCACCACCCGTGGCAGATCCGGAAGCAAAGACCAAGATGCGTGCCATGTGCTCCTCCTTGCCTTTTTGAATTATTACAAAAAAACCACTTTTGTTCAAGAGATTTATTTTTTAGCACAAATATTTAAAATGATAATTTCCCAAACAAATAATTTTTTAACTTTTTTATTTTGATGTGGTTAGTATATATAAGTTAGTAAAAATATCAGAAAAATAATCGCGGCGATAATAAACAATATTATTGGTATCCAATTATGATAATCGCGATAGCCAGGCATTTTATGTAATTTTTCATTAAAAATATTGTAAATTTTTGCTCCAATAAAGTACCATTTTCCCCCGGATTTGATGTACGAGCCGCCTATACCCCAGACCTGTAGCCATTGATAAATTTTTGTATCTGCGACAGGTAATTTTATGGCCCTACCATTCTTATAAAGCGTTATGTCATCATCGCTAACATTAATTGCATCCACAAAGTCTGCTTTAAAATAGAAATAAAACCATATCAAAAAATAAAATAAGAAAATTAGCGTTACTACAAGAGCAAAATAGAAATTAACTACACGAAAACATCCAGACAACACAACTAATCCCAGTGCTTGTAAATACAAAAAGAGTAAATAATTTCTTTTTATCGACTTACCAGTGTCATTGCTGGATAAATTCTCCTGACCTTGATCCACAAGACCTCCTTAAAAATTTCCCAATTTTTCAAATAGATGATTCTTTAATTCTTTTATGTCCACCCGTTCCTGCTTCATAGTGTCACGATTTCTAACAGTAACTTTGCGGTCTTCTTCGAAATCGATGGTCACGCAATACGGTGTGCCGATTTCATCTTGGCGACGGTAGCGACGGCCGATTGAGCCCGATTCATCAAACTCGATCTCCCCCCAACAGGTTTTGAGATCTTTGTAGATTTCTCTCCCCTTTTCCGATAATTTCTTAACGAGTGGCAGGACAGCTATTTTTACCGGTGCGATGCTTTGGCTAAGATGTAAAACAATCTCCGACATGTCAATGCCATCCTGAGCGTTAGTCGAAGGATCGGACTTATCCACACCTCTTCCACCTTGAATCTCTTCGAATGCGTCGCAAATTACCGCCAACATCAATCGCTCGATCCCCAGGGTTGGCTCGATCACATATGGTAAAACTTTTTCTTTCGTTTCCTCGTCGAAATATGTTAAATCTTTGCCAGATGCTTCTTGATGCGCTTTCAAATCAAAATCTGTACGATTCGCTAAGCCAGTCAGCTCTTTGTAACCGAACGGATAATTATATTGAATATCCACCGTGCGTTTTGAATAATGCGATAGTCCTTCTTTCGGATGTTCATAGTGTTTGATATTTTCTTTTTTGATGCCGAGGCTTAAAACAAATTCTTCCCAACTTTTCAGCCATTCATCAAAGGCTTTTTCGTCATCGCCGGGCTTAACAAAATACTCAATTTCGGCGATTTCAAATTCTCGCACCCGAAATAAAAAATCTTTAGTGTTAATTTCGTTTCGGAAACTCTTTCCTATTTGGGCAATTCCAAACGGCAATTTTTTACGCGAGGTTTCCATCACCTGCTTAAAATTGGTGAACATTCCCTGGGCCGTCTCTGGTCTTAAGTATGTCATTGACTCATCCGACTCGATAACACCGACATGCGTTTTAAACATCGGGTTGAATTGCTTGGCTTCCGTAAATTCATGTTCGCCACCGCTTTGACATTTCGTTTCCGGCAAATCATCGGCCTTATATCTCTGGTGGCATTTTTTACATTCAACCAATTCGTCCACAAATCCTTTTTCGTGACCGCTTGCCTGCCAGACTTTTCGATTCATCAATATCGCTGATTCGATCCCGACAATATCGTCGCTGTCTTCGACAAAAGTTTTCCACCAGATCTTTTTGATATTATTTTTAAGGGCTACACCATATGGTCCAAAATCATAAATTCCCGAAATTCCCCCATAGATTTCAGAACCTGGCATCACAAAACCGCGCCTTTTAGCCCAACTGACAATTTTTTCCAAGTTTTTCTCTTGCATATTCACCTTATTTTTAGTATATCACCTTTTGTAAATCCTCGGTATCTCCGAAGGGATTCGAGAGACGATTTCGTAATTAATTGTGCCAAGTTTTTTCGCCCAGTCATCAGCGGTAATTTCTTCCGAACCTTGCTTCCCTATCAGAGCCACTTCATCGCCCGCTTTAACACCATCCGATATCGTGGTAATATCTACCATCGCCATATTCATGCAAATTCGGCCGACAAACGGACAACGCTTTCCCGAAATTAAAACATCACCCCCAAGTTCGGAACTTGAAAAACGCCTATCAATGCCTTCGTAATAGCCGACTGGTAAAATTGCGATCGTCATATTTTTTTCAGCACTAAAAGTACAACCGTAACCGATTTTTTCACCTTCCTCGACTTTTTTTATCTGAACAATTTTTGTTCTATATGATAATACTGGTTCTAATTTAATAGTTTTTTCCATGGCTTTCCGAGTTTCTGGAGAAGCCCAAAGGCCATAAATCGCAATGCCGAAGCGAACTAAACTAAAACTTTCCTCTGGAAAAACCAGGCTGGCAGCCGAAGCCGCAATGTGACGATATTTAAAATTGATACCTTCTTTTTCCAAAGTTGCGATAGCCTCTTGGAGTTTAGTAATCTGCTTATTTGTAAAATCTTTATAATCTTCTTCAGCCGCGGCCAAATGTGAATAGATTCCTTCGATATTTATTTTATGGTTTGATCGTAGAATTTTAAGGGCTTTAACAGCCTCTTGTAAACTCATTCCCAAACGATTTAAGCCTGTCTCAATTTTTAGATGAACATTTAACGGTTTATTCAAATCTATTTTGGCTAAATTCTTCGCATACTCTAAATCTATCACCGGAATACTAATATAATTATCAGCGGCTAATTTCAAATTTTCGAATGCTACAAAACCCATCACTAGAATTGGACATTCAATATTATTTTTTCTAAGCGTTATTGCTTCGCCAATATTTACAACTCCCAGCCAATCGGCACCGGACCCTACGGCTGCCTTAGAACATTCCACAATTCCGTGACCGTAAGCATTAGATTTAACAACGGCCATAAATTGGGTTTCTACTGAGATCGTTTTTTTGAGCGCGTCAATATTATTTTTAAAACTTCCTAAATTAATTTCTAAGTAAGAAGAGTTGGATATTTTTTCCTTTCATCTCGATGACGAATTCTTTATTTGAGTGAATTCTTGTTTGTTTTAAACCTGATCAGAAATTGGTGCTTGGGGTTCTGTAGGTTTTACATCTTGAGAATTTAATTGCTGTTTATCTCCGAGTTTCACATATGAAAGCCAGATTAAAACCGCCAAAGCCAGTCCGCTTACGATTGCCCTGTAGGGTTTACCAATCTCGTCATAACTGGCAATAAAAATGTAAAATATCATCACAATCCCGGCCAAAGATAAGCCCCAACTAATCGGCTTAACCGATCTTACTAAAACTCCTGCAACAAGGGCTAAAACGCTTAAGACTGTCATAATCACAAAACTACGGGCTTTATAGTCGTGAAGTTTAGTTGAGTAATCACACGTGGACATACTACCGTACGAAGGCGCTGATTGATTATACATTACACCGGGCGCATAACACGTCGTGGGCTTGGGGTTTATGGCTTCGTTGACAAAAGCGATAAAGATAATTGTTAAAACAAAAATTGCTAATCCAACGATAAATTTTTTAAATGTCATTCTGCCTCCTTTTCTTGGAGTTTCTTATATGCGAAAAATATTAATATTGCCAAGCCTATGCCAGCGACAATTGCCATAACCGACGGAGTTATGTCTTCAATATTTAGAATTAAAATGTATATTATTGCTGCGGTTGATCCGATAATTAAACTCGTAGAGACAACAGTGTGGTGAGCAATGATTAAACCGATAATTAGAAATATGACAGACATAGCAATCATCATAATAAACGACCGATCATCAACCAATTTATCGAAAACTGCACTTGTGGAAAAACCGATAAAATAAGGTAAGATAAATGACATTATTAGCCCTAAACCAACGCGCTTCCAGGCTAAAGGATCCATTTTTTGATCCTTTTGTTTGCGTTTTACCAAATAAACAATTAGGGCCGCGATTCCTCCCATAAATAGGGCAAGGACGAAAAGGATTATAAATATTCCCGTATACATATTGCCTCCTTATTTTCAAGCGTAATACCATGGCTTTTAGGCCATGGATGAAGCGTAAAAAACTTCTCCACTTGTACTATATCACTGGATTTATCCTGTGAATAGTTATTTATTAAAACTTTTATCTTTTCGAATAACCATGGCTAAAACTACTAATATAAGCAGAAACGTTGCCCCAACGCCGATAATAGTAGGTAATTCCCCCATCCAATTATTGTCATAATATTTCCCCTTCACAGACATGTTTTCGTTCGGATCAAGATTTGAGGCCTCCTCAACAACTCCGGGTGCAGAAACGATTGTATTGGAAATCTGGGAAATTTCTTCTGACGCGGCAAAGTCAGTCGCTTGAAAACTCGCGGCTTTCGGTAGGGCGTTAGCATAATTTGATTCGTAATTCGTTTGACCCTCGGATGTTGGTTTAATATATAAATCGTCACTAACATTAACAGCGGCCCTAACCGTATCAATGTCATAGTTTGATTTAATAGTTTGGAAATTATAAGCATAACCGTCCCACTCTTTAGTCGTATAACCCTTGGCTTTGTAATAAAGCATGATCGTCCCAGAATTTTGTGTAGGTATGGCTTTTTTGAAAGTGACTTTCAAGTTTACACTCGAGTCTTTTACGTCCGAGGTTGTTTCAAGTTTAGCGTATTTATATGTACCGATAGATCGGTCTTCCCACCTGAGACAGTTTGGAGATTGATAAACATTTGGCGTTGTATATGTGCTAGGCATAGGTGTTCTTTTTGTATAATCATATTCGGCACAGAACTTTTGAGTATCTTGATATTGCTGTAGAACGTTAATAATACGCATTTGATTGCCCGGTACTTCCAGAGTAAAATCTTTAATTTCTTGCGTACCAATATTAGCGTAGGTCAAAACGGCTAAAACCGTGGCCTCCTGTTCTTTATCAAAAACGACTGAATAATATTGAGTCGTTTGGCTATTTTGAGTTATATCCTGTGGCGGGATAAGCGCATTGGTTTTGCCTGGGAATAAAAGTAAAAGCGCCAAAGTAAGCAGGCCCCAGAAACTAAAAAGTTTCTTCATAGTACCTCCGAAATAATTTTTTACTAATCCTAACATATCACGCCTATCTATATAAATCAATCGAGAAATCTTTGGGATTTTAAATCTTTGTCATGGACATGTTTTAAATATAGTCGGATTACTTTAGTGACTTCTAAAATTGTTTGTGGTTTAATTTTTAATTTTTTTAATGTCTCAAGATTTTTATCTCTCATAATTCTCAGTAACTTAACGCCTTCGTCTGAAATTCTTTGGCCATTTTTTGAACAACCAGAACATACTAAACCGCCGCCCTGGTAGTCAAAATAATTGATTCCGGGGTGTAATTTTTTACGGCACACAAGACATTTATACAGTTCTGGTAAAAAACCAACGTTAGAAAGCAAATTTAATTCGAAATACGCCAACAAAAGATCTTGCTTTATATCATTAGTATGATTGAGAACGTTTAGGAGAAGCAGAAAGATATCCGGATGGCTTTCATGCTCAACTGTAAAATTATCAATTACTTCGGATAAATAATAAGATGCGTTAGTTTGTTTAAGATTATTTCTTAGATCATAAAAACATTCAATCGTTTCCGCCTCAATTATAATGTCAAGATTTCGTCCTTTGGCAATAACTAAATTTGTTAAACAAAAGGGCTCTAAATGCCCAGCCAGATGTGAATGCTGTTTTCTAATGCCTTTTGCGATCGTCTTTATTTTGCCTAATTTGTCAGTAAATATAGTCAGAATACGATCGGCTTCATTTAGATTGGTTCTTTTAAGAATTATTCCTTTAAGTTTGTAATTTGCCATTCTTTTTAAGCCGCTGTGCCATTACCTTGTGAGCAAGCAGTAGTTGCTCGGGAGTATTTATTCCCCGCCACTCGTTAGAACTAATTTTATGGGCAATCACGCGTCGTCCTTCCTGGTTGGCAATCTCAATTAAATCAGTTAGAAAATATTCGCCGGTAGAATTACGTTTAATTTTTTTAAGCGCTGGCCATAAAAATAATGTTTTAAAAACATAGCAAGCCGCATTTACTTCCTTAATTTTTTTCTCTGCTGGGCTAGCTAATTTTTCCTCGACAATACCTCTAACATGATCAGTCTCATCACGAATTACTCTTCCAAGGCCAGCCGGATCTTTCTTGTGAACTGTGAGCATTGTAATGGAAGGCGATTTTTCCCGGTGAAGTTCAATTAGGTTGTTAATCGTTTCCGGATTATAAAAAGCCGAATCGTCTCCCATAATGACTAAAACATCCTCAACTAATTTTGATACCTTTGGCTCAGCGCAAATTACCGCGTGAGCAGTTCCAAGCCTTTTGGGCTGAAGAGCATAAATGACCTTGTCTCTTAGATGCTCTTTAATTTTTTCACCGCAAAAACCAATCACAACAACCGGCTTAGGAAACCCGGCTTTAAGTAAATTATCTAACGAAAAATCAATCATGGGTATACCACCGATAGGCAACATTACTTTCGGTAAATCTTTACACTTAAGTCTTGTCCCTTTACCGGCAGCCAAAACAATCGCCTGAGCTGACTCTATGCCTTGTCGTATCATTATTCCTCCCTAAACTCCGCCTTGCGGAATCGGGCAGCTGAGTGTTTTAATTCAGCATAGCCCAAATTTTGTTTTCAGAACTATTTTAACTTGAATTTGAAGTTTTGAAAAGACTTGTTACATTTGACAGATTGGACAATAGAAAGATGACCGTGAACCAAATTTAATACGTATTACATCATGTCCCCTTGGATCTTTCTTTTGTTGATATACGGATGAATGTTCCATATACTTACCACGCTTGCCTTCGAAATTTACGTAGGTATTTTCCGATGAGCCACCATATTTAATTCCTAATTTAATAACTTTTTCCAAGGAATTTTTAAGATTTTTTATTTCTAAATCTGTAAGTGTTTTTGCTGATCTTGTAGGCAATATTTTTGCCCAATATAAGGCATCGTTGGAATAAATATTGCCCACACCGCCAATTTTTTCCTGATCAATTATAACATCTTTTATTTTTTTATTGGTTTTATTAAAAATACTTTGTAAATACTTTAAAGTAAAATTTTTTGTTAACGGTTCTGGGCCGAATTTTGACGAACATAAATATTTATCGCAATCTACTGATTTAATAATTTTATTCCAACCGAATTTTCGTAGATCATTAAAAAACAATTTCGAACCGTCATCAAATGTATAAATAATATGTGAATGTTTATGCGGTAAAGGCTGCTCATAAGCCTTTTGCGGGTGTCCGCCCAAAAACTCTACTGGTCGACCGCCCTCAGATGGCAACCTATAGACCAATTGTCCTGTCATTTTTAGATGAATCAAAATTGAATATCCATTATCTAAAACTATCTGTAAGACTTTCGCAACTCGGCGGGCGTCAACGACCCGAGTATTAATTATATTTTTGGCATCCCCAAAAAATAGTTTACTGGCGCGCACATCAACATTAACAATCTTTTTGCCTTTGATTTTGGAAATTATCCCTCTGCGTACAGTTTCTACTTCTGGTAATTCAGGCATTTAAAATTCCTCTACTTTTATATTATCGCTTAAAGTTTCGTAACATATTTGAATTGAATCGAAGCCGGAAATTGAAAATCACGGCGTCCGGGCATGTGCCGGGATGATAAAAGACTTAGGATTAATATTTAAAATAATCTTTGCCGGATCTTTGGCTGAGAGCACAATAATCGGCCGGCCATCCGAATAAAGGTTACCAATACCCGTTAGTTTTTCATTGATTTTCGTGGCGGTTTTTATGTCTGGAACAAATACAATTGTATGAACTTTTCTGGTTTTGCCACCCTGAGTGTAAACGCTCGATATCTCGCCTGCGAGAATAAATTTCGGTCCAATACTGTCTTTGGATGTTAAAAAATCGGAATCTTCTTCTAGCTCTTTCTTAATTTGGCCCAACCAAATGGAGTGGGTAAAGTCTCCCGTTCCGAGTAGATCAATTCCCTTGTACTTTGCCCACGCGGGAATATGTTTCAAGTCCATATCACGGCTCGTGGCCCGAGAGTGTTTTGAATTAATATGAAAGTCAGCAATGATATGCATGGGTCAATTATACATTAGGTTTTAACTTAAATTTGTAACC
>JAENIV010000025.1 GCA_016844295.1 Candidatus Berkelbacteria bacterium | reverse complement strand
TCATCTTTAATATATCATTTTAGGAGTTTGTTGAAAAAGAAAATACAACTTCAAGACTTAATCAAGTGTTTATTAAAACCGAGGGCAATTAATTTTTTGTAAGCTTGCCAAACTTTACGCGGTATGCTTTCTTTTTTTTGATAGCCAAGTTTTGAATACACTTTTATTCGTTGGAGATCGCCTAACATAATGTTAATGACTTTTTCCTTGGGAAATTCTTCATTACAATACTCTTCAAAGGAAATTGGCGGCGAGGTGATAACGGCCTTTTTCTCTGGCCATTCGATCTTAAAAGTCGCCCACACGCGACGTTCCATATAGGGTTTCTGAACAAAAATAAATGATTTTATTTTTAAATCTTTTTCTTCTAATAACTTTTTTGTAAAACGAAAATTATCACCCGTATTTTGAGATTGATTTTCAATTAAAATATTTTCTTCTGAGACACCGGCTTTTATGGCCATTTCTGCCATAGTCTCGGCCTCTGATTTTTGCCAACCGGTTGAGAGCATATCGTCTTGATGGGCCAAACCCCCAGAAAATATTATTAAAGGCGCATATCCCTCTTTAAAGAGTTTAATCGCAAATTCTGCCACTCGTAAATCATGAGAGCCTAAAACCATTATTGCTTGGGCTTTTTTGATTTTCTGGTTTAAATGATGATAATCCCAAATAATTTGGGCGAGTTCGTTTACACTGAGCGAAGTCGAAGTGTTTACTTTTTTAGGAATGTTTTTCATGCATTTTGTCCCACTGCCACTGACGTTTTTTATTGATTTTAATTTTCTTAAGTATCTCTTTTTCAATATCTATGTCAAAAATGCCGCAAAGGTGTAAAACTCTTTGAATTACATCTCCGAGTTCATCTTTAAACCCGTCCCGACCGTTAATTTTTTTATGTCGGTAAGCCTCGTAGGCTTCGGAAACTTCCGAGTGAATTAAAGCAATTTTTTCGGAGACATTAATTTCATCGGGTTTAGTCCCAAAACCCTTTTCTTCGGCTTGGAGTAAAACCAATTGGGTAAGTTGATTTATCGTTAGGTTTTTCATGCTTTCGATATCTTATCTTTGTTCATAAACTATTTGTTATTTTACCATATTCTGACATTAAAAATTTTGTTCTTTCCCCGGGCTTCCCATTGTCGATTTTAATCTTATCAATTTTAACAATCGGAACGATCTCTCTTGTAGTTGAGGAAATAAAAGCCTCATCGGCTGATAAAAGATCCTTGAGTATAATTTCGCGCTCTGAAATTTTAAACTTTCCTTTGACTAAATTTAAAATTAAACGTCTTCTTGTGCCCAAAAGGATATTTTCTTTCGCGGTAATTAAATTATCGCCCTTAAAAATAAAGAAATTACTTGTCGCGCACTCTAAAATTTTTCCTCTTGATATATAAAGAACATCAATCGCATTTTTTTCCTTTTTATCATCATAACAACTCATTAAATTAATATAATTTGTCGTTTTAGCGCCGAAAAGCTCCCTTTGATTTTCCTTGGTAATTAAGACTCCGCCATTTTGATATATTTCCATCGGTAAGGTATGCAGATTGTAAAGAGAAATAAAGAAATTACCTTCATTTTGTGGAGTGATTCCATCCTCTGAACTTCCACCGGTTAAAACAATCCGAATTCCGGCATCTGGCATCCTGTTAATTTTAATGAGCTTAATAATAATTTCTAATATTTTCGATCGAGAATACGGTATTTTTAACTTAGCCAACTTAGCTGAGTTTTCAAAGCGATCCATGTGGTAATCAAACAAAAATGGTTTACCGTTGTAGCTCCGCAAATATTCAAAAATAGCGTAGCCTCTTAATAGCCCCAAATCATTTATTCCAATTTTAGCTTTATCTTCGAGAATGATTTTTTTATTGAAAAAACAATATTTCATTGATTATTTGGCGGAGAGAGTGGGAGTCTGGCCCCAAGGGCCATCGACCTTTGAACCCAAGGTTCATCAACCTTTGGCTGAGGGTCGAGAACCCACATTTCATCCACCGCGGAGAGGGCGAGATTCGAACTCGCGAACGGCTTGCGCCGTTATTCGCTTTCCAAGCGAACGCACTCGGCCACTATGCGACCTCTCCGCGGTACAGAAAATAATTTTTTAAAAGATATTTTATTCTATCTTGGCCCTTGCCAGACTTTAAAAATTGCTCTTCTATCTGCGCATCAGACTTATTAATAAATGCTTCATAATAGACAAGTTCCCAGTCTCTTGACCTTTTTGTATAAATAGATTTCCCGGTTTGATGTTCAATAATCCTATTTTTAATATCCTCACTAAAACCGATATATTTCTTTTTTAATTTTGAACTATAGATTATATATACATAAAACATTATAAATCTATTTTACTATGCGATGGCCCCAAGGGCCACCACCCTTGGGGTGGTCTCTCCACGGGTTTAATTTATCATAATTTCCCCTTTAAATACAGATGAGGGGCCGCCCGGAGGCGGCCCCTTGAACGCGATACGACGAGTACGTCATCCCGTTACTGGTGCGAGGTGCGGCCTGAGAGCCACGAGGAAGTTGGCCTTGAGGGTCTCAGGAGTTTCCCCACGCGCGCTGACTTCCTCAATCACTCTTCGTGCCTTCCCGGCAGGCAGCCTCATCGTGAGTTGCTGCCCACGCCGTCTGCAGACGAAAGCGTCGAGTTTGCACTCGACGGTTCCCGCAAGCCGACAGGCCTCAGGAGCATCGAAGAACAACAGAATTGACGGCTGACCCGCCCGCTGCCCAGAACGACGACCGCTGCTGCAGTTGCTACCGTTACTGCGTGGAAATGAAATATTGGTGCATTAAATTCCTGAACTCACTCGAGAACTAAAAGTTAGCCAATATTTTCGTCAATAAATTTAGAAAGCATAATCCTTTTTTCTACCGAGGCGACTAATTTGCGGGTTTTAACGACTGAATCTGGCGATACTGAAACAGAAGTTGCGCCTTCGCGGACCATGAGCTCAGCAATTTCCGGGTAAGTTGTAGCCGCCTGACCGCAGATTGATACTGAAATATGATGCTTTCGACAGACTTTAATCACATGGGCAATGGAAATTTGGACCGATTCGTCGCGCTCATCAAATTCTTCGGCTAAGTTTTCGTTGTCTCGATCAATTCCCAAAGTTAATTGGGTTAAATCATTAGAGCCGATGGAAACGCCATCAATCCCTTCTTGGGCAAATTTATTCATTAAAATGACGTTTGAAGGAATTTCTACCATCATCCATAGTTTGAAATCCGGTCCTCGCTCCAAACCAGATTCGGTAATCAGTTTTTTTACCTGATGAAATTCATCCAACGTTCTCACGAATGGGATCATCAGCCAGAGGTTCTCGTTAGTTTGGCGTACTTTTTTAATCGCTTCAAGTTCGAGTTTAAACAAATCTGGTTCCTTTATGTATCTGTAAGCCCCGCGGTAACCGATCATCGGGTTACTTTCCTGAGGTTCGAACTTATCTCCGCCCTTTAGATTGCGGTATTCGTTGGTTTTAAAATCAGTTGAGCGATAAACGACTGGTCGCGGGGAAAATGCCAGACAGGTCTTTGTAAGACCCTCTACAAGTTTCTGAATGTAAATATCAGACTTTCCTGCCTTAACAAGAGCGCGCGGGTGCTCGCCAATTTCAGCGATCATAAATTCCGCCCGCATCAGCCCTACTCCGTCGCAGGGTAGTTTAGAAACTTTATCGGCTTCGGTCGGTTCGCCTAAATTAACATAAACTTTTGTCGCAGTCACGGGGATTTCTTCCGTGAATCCCCCGCCATCTGTTTTTTGAGCCGGCTCTTCCTCGCGGGTAACTTTTCCTTTATAAACCAGTCCTTTGGCACCGTCAACAGAAATTACCATGCCTGTTTTCAAGACGTTTGTGGCTGTACCCGTGCCTACGACACACGGAATTCCTAACTCACGAGACACAATCGCCGCGTGTGAAGTTTGGCCGCCGGTATCAGTAACAATCGCGGCAGACCGCTTCATGGCAGGAACAAAGTCAGGGCTGGTTTTTTCAGTAACCAGAACGTCACCTTCTTTGATGACATCAATCTCCTGAGGTGAATAAATAACTTTAACCGGCCCCGAAGCGATTCCAATTGAAGCGGCAATTCCTTTGACAATAACTTCGGCTTTAGAAATATCTTGTATCTCGTTATTCGTTACTGGGGCTTTTCTGTTTTGATCTTTGCCTTTATCCTTCTGAATTAATGTCGTTACCGGTCTTGATTGAACAAAATATATTTTTCCACCCGCAATTGCCCATTCCGTATCTTGAGGTTTGTTCTCATAATGTTTTTCGATTTGAACCCCGAATTCTGCCAAGTCCTTGACTTCTTCATCGGATAATTTCTGCATCTTTTGCTCTTCCTTCGGAACCGTTACATGTTTATTGACTCCGTCCACCTTGGCAATTTTCCAAGTTTGCTCATTAATTTCTTTTTCTAATATTTTCAGATCCTTTTTAGAAACCACGTAGCGATCCGGGGTCACTGAACCCGAAACAATTGCCTCTCCCAACCCCCAGCCGCCCTCGATAACAATCTTTTCTCTGTCATTAGAGACTGGGTCGATAGTGAACATAATGCCTGATTTCTCAGATTGGACCATCTTTTGCACCGGAACCGCCAAACCGACTTTCATGTCTTCAAAATTGTTAATTTTTCGATAATAAATTGCTCGAGCCTCAAATAAAGATGCCCAGGCCATTCGTACGGCCTTTAAAACATTGTCTGTCCCGGAAATATTTAAGAAAGTCTTTTGGGCTCCAGCGAATGAGGCTTCCGGCAGGTCTTCGGCGGTTGCCGAGGACCTTACTGCCACGTAAAAATTTGAAGATCCCTTGGTATAAAGGTGCTGATAGGCGAAGGAAATTTCCTTAGCAATTGATTGAGGCATGGGTTTTGACATGATTGCCTTTTGGATCGCCACTGCCGTAGAATTTAATTTTTTAGATTCATTAACATCTAGCCCTTTGAGTAATTTTTCAATTTCAATATCTAAATCTGCCCCCTCTAAAAAGTCAAAATAGGCTCCGGAAGTAACAATGAAGCCAGGCGGCACTGGCAAACCGGCCTTGGTGAGTTCACCTAAATTTGCCCCTTTACCGCCGACTAAAGCAATATCGTCTTTATCGACATCCATGAATAAAACTACGTATTTCATGCCCCTCCTTTATTTTAAAATTTTATAGATAATATTCGTTGAGAAACCGCGGCGCTGTAAAAAGGCGGCCTTCTTGATAAATTCAGCCTTTATAAGACGACCCTTACTTTCTAACGCTTGTTTTGCCAATTCCTCATTATCTTGATTGGCTAAAACATTTTCGATAATATCTTCGGCGATCCCGAATCGTCTTAATTCTATTTTTAAAAGAAAAGAACCACTAGGCTTGAATAAATTCCGATCCCTTATCCACATTTTAGCAAATCCGGTGTCATCTAACAATTGGTTTTTTTTAAAAACATTGATGACTTTTTTGATTTCAGATTCAGAAATGTTTTTTGATTTAAGTTTAGTTTCAATTTCAAAAACACTTCTCGGCCGAAATTTAAGAAAATGTAGTGCGATATTTAAAGCATCTTTTTTCATTAAGGCATCGCCGGCATATTGATAATAACAGTTGCAGGCACTCCATACTCGCCATCGCGATTAAAAATCTTAATCGTAAAAGTGTAGTTCGAATTAGCTAAAACGCTCGTGTCATAGAACATCCCCATGTCCGAACCTTCCTCCATACCCTGTTCCGGCGGTTCTTGAACATAAAGCAAAGTCGGTTCAGTTTCCCCGGTTTTTTGGCGCCAGACTTCATAACCCCAATCGAAACCGCTGTTGGTGTCGGTCGGAAAATCCCATTGGAGAAAAATTGAAGGCGCGCGGGCTTCGCCCGGAAAATGAAAATTGTGGGCCAGCAGACCAGCCGCAACTTGACGAGTTAAGTTGCTCGAATCAGGCGGAATGGTAACACCCGGAGGATTAGCGGGCGCAATTCTTAGATTATTAAACATTTTTTTAAGCTGATAAACCGTCGCTGTATTGGCCGGATCGTAATACGCGCCGGTAGAATCCGAACGCCACAAGCCTCCTAAAACACCTTGTTGATAGAGGGCCTGGATGTATGGATACGCCCAATGGCTCTTAGGGACATCAACAAAATTCTGCGCGCAGTCTTGGCTGCATTTGGGAATATTTAGCGCCCGAAGCATCCAAACGGCTAATTGATCTTTCCCCGCGGTATTAAGCGGTCTAAATGTCTTGCTACCATCAACAGATGAAACATACATAGTCATAATTGGACTATTGTTATCCACCGAAGCCGTCTTACTGGTAACAGCATCTATATAGGTATAAAAAGGATAAGTATAATTAACCGGATCGTCGGCCACGCCGGGAATAGTGACGGTTAAATTCATTGGCGCAACTAAAACATCGGCTTTGGTGCCAAGTCTACCGCTTCGAAGCGCCCAAACCCCGGCGGCGGCCAAAACCACCACCATCGCCCCTGTAATTCCAAGTTGTACTATCTTTCGTTTGGTCATGATATTAATTATTTAATAGCTCCTCGGCTTTAAGTATAAATTCTTCCGCCTTTTCAACCATCTTTATCGCCGATTCATCAGAAAAACGATCATAATAATCAGCATTTTCTCTTAAAATCTTAGCTCGCTGGAATGCTTCAACGATACGGTAATCAAGCAATTTTTCTTTAACAAACAATTCTTTTATCGCAATAATTAAACATTGGTGACTTCTTTCTCTTAAATTTTTGCTGTAAATTAAAGCCCTAGCAGCGTGAAACATCGAATAGTAGGCCTGAATAGTTGTCCACTTATAATCTTTTTGCTTAAATGTCGCTTGCGCTCTTTTTAAATCTTCCTTCGCCGTTAACAATTCTTTTTTAGCCAAAGTTTTGCCTCGACTAAAAGTTCTTATCTTCTGCTTTTCTAAGCAATCTTTATATTCAAGACTCATTCTCCTCCTTCCGCTCATACAAAACGATGCCGCGCTCGATCTCCTGCCACAAAGTTTCGTTCTCACTAATCATTTTTTCAGCTTCCAGCGGGTTTTTAATTACGGCCTGAATTTTAACTCCTTTTTGTTTTTCAATAGCTTTTTCAATAGCTTCAGTTTGATTAGTCACAATAAAAAGATCTATATCGCTATCTTTCAAATTAGTTCCCTCGGCGACACTGCCGAAAAGAATAATTTTTAAAGAATTTAATTTTAAAACTTCAACTAAAATTTGGGTTGATGCTAAATTCGAAAGAATTGTGTATTGTCTGACCAAAGGATTGCCAAAATTGACCCGATAAAAATTCATTCGCCCCTTAATTTCTTTTTTAACCAAGCCGGCTTTTTCTAAGTTATCCAAAGCAAGATTTGCCCCCCCGATGCTAACATCAGAAAAAATGGCAATTTGTTTTTCGTAAAATTGCTTCTCTGGCTCCTCGAACATTGAGCGAAGTATCTTTTGTTCAAGTGTAGCGAAAAATAATTCGTTAATTTTATTCATTTTTTTGAAATTGATTTCACTTTATTGAAAACAAATTCATTTTATTGAATTTTGTCATTTTTGTCAATAGGTTGCTGATCTTAAGCATCCCATGAAGAGTGGGCTGGAAAACCCAAGTTGTACTAATTTTTTCTTGGTCATTTTGTCATGTAGGCATTACCCCGGTTTTTATATATGTTTGAATATCACCAGACAATTTCAAAAGATCTCCCATCCACTCTTTTTTACATCCAGCACTTGAGCAAGCTTTTAGATAATGAGAATACGTGTCGTACCGAGCCAACATACCATCTAAATCGGCAACAAAAGTCGGTCGGCCGATAGATTCACCGATCGCCGAATATCTCCCGCTGAATTGAATCCTTAATAAATAGTCTTCCGCCTGCGCATTTGTAATACCTCTTTCTTGGGAAATAATATCTATAATATCGTTCATAAATCTCCTAGATGGATAACCGGTTGCGTCAATATGCGCATTGGCAATCGTTCTTATACCACTCTTCTGAGCCGCCTTAACCGCTGTCCAGCTTGTCATAGTTTCATCAAAATGCCACCAACGCTCGGTGATCCCATACAAATTCTCCGTATGATACCTTACCCAATGGACATATTCGTGAATAACCGGCTCTTTATACTTTGCGCCGCGCGTAAAAACGGCATCTCCAAACCTTAACCCGAATTCTCGGTCGGCCGTGGCCAATATATGAGGGTTACCGGGATCAACCATCTCCAATATTCTTGTTTTTCTGACACCATTAGCTAACACATCGTCGATACCCGGGAAATAGCCTTTATACGCTCTCGATAATGTTTGTGTTGCAGATTCAATTTGTCCAATACTGCTGTCAACCATCCCTGGATGAGTGCAGAGATCGGTGTTGCTATACATATTCGCCAGCACCTTACTCTCCAGCACTACTGATTTACTGCCAATCGCTAGAGTCCGGCCGGTAGCAAACGGCGCCGCCCCTTTAACCAATGCCGCACCGCCTCTGGCCGGAGCGCCCATAAACCCGATCGCTACACTAATACTCCGTTGCGCATCTGTAGTCATTTTTGCCTGCAGAGGGGATACCTTGTGAGCAATCGCGTAATTGATCACCACATTATTTAAATCAGCTACCGCTTGAAGCGCAGCCAATTCATCTGGCGTCCAGTTCGGATACACATCAGGATTTTGAAACGCGCCAAATGTCGCGAATCTTGAAGTCAAATATATATCCCCCAAGGGCCAGCGACTGATTTCAGATTTTGCTTTCGGCGAATAAGCATAAATTGGTTCAATACTTGCTACGCGCACCTTGTTCAATGCCAAAGCAATTAACTGACTGTCCCCAGCCCTATAAGGCTCTTTGCCTTGTAATGAACTCCAGGCAGATAAAACAGCATCTGTAATCTTGTAATTATCAGCGCTGTTAAGGGTATAGCCATAAACAATCGTATTGGGATTAAGTACCTGCTCAAAATACATCACCACCTTTTTCATCACATACGGCTGTTCTCCGGTATTCATTAAATAATATCGTCGCGTCAATGCTTCATCCAAATCAAAGTACTTATCTCTGTCCAACTGACTCATAATTTTATTGATTTTGGCCATTGAAAGACAACTCGAAGAAGTGCCGTCTGGCTGTTGGGTGGTACGCACGCAAGTTCCGGGTGCGTTTGTCCGCCAGTTAATTAAAAACTCGTTCAACTGCCTTTTATACATCCGATAATATTTCTGAGGTGGGTTGGCGGCGGAAACATCAATCGGCAAAACCATCGTCAGAACCACAACGAAAAGTAAAATTAAATTGACGGTTTTTTTGGTCATTTTTTTACCAGTCCCGAAAAATTAATCGTGTTATTGCCAAAACCGGGCGAAATAATATGGGTATCTAAATTAGACGATTCATATAGACTACCGCCAGAATCGTATACCTCCACCTCGTATGTGGTCGCGTCGAGTCCCGAGATTATGTAATTGCCGTTGGTATCGGTTTGGACGACATCATCACCATCGTCAATCACAATATAAGCATTAGCTAAAGGCGTACCGGTTGAGGTGGTCACGCGGCCGGAAATATTAGCCACCAAAGCCGTACTTATAAGATTAAAGGCCTTTGTTATAAATACCGCCATAGCGGCGCGGTTAACTTTTTCTGTCGGATGGTAAGTTCCGTCGGCGTAACCACCAACGATTTGCTGAGATGAAAGATACTCTATATATTTATATGCCCAATGATTGGTTGGAACATCTTTGAAAGTAGCGGTGGCGGGTCCGGCTGGAACAGCTGCGTCAGTGCCGGCGATCGCTCTAGAGATAAAAACCGCCATTGAGGCGCGATCCACCTGATATTCGGGATGATATTTACCGTCGGCATAACCGCCAGCAATTCCTTTAGTTTTAACATATTCAATGTATTTAAAAGCCCAATAGGTGGTGGGGACATCGGGAAAGCTGGCCGTCGCCGGCCCGGCCGGCACTTTGGCGTCGCCGCCAGTCACCGCCCGAGCGATAAAAACAGCCATGGCGTCGCGTTTGACAATCTCGTCCGGTTTGTACACACCGCCGGGGTAACCGCCAACAATACCACCGCGAAAAGCCGCTTCGATGTAAAGATAGGCCCAATGAGTGATGGGCACATCGGAAAAAGTTTGACCCGACGAGGCTGTATCGGCCCGCGAAAATAGATGTCCGGATTTAACTTGCCAACCAAAAAATCCGAGGCCAAAAATTAAAAAAATGCCGATAATTCCAAGGGTGACTTTTTTTCTCGAAGATAAAAACATTTCTTTACTCCATCTTAACTAATTTTGCCTGAAATACCAACCGTTTCCAATCAGTATAAGGCGGGTCGCAGGTGTAAAAAGTCAACATCCATTCATCACTTTGGCCAAATAAAGAGGTATCTTTGGGATTTATAGTTTCTTTTTTATAAACTTCATAGGTATATTCTTTCCCCCGATAATCGATGGTAACTTCATCACCAATTTCAACGAGTCTGAGGCTGATGAAAACCTGACCGTAGGGATTTTCAGCATCTAGATCAAAATTATGACCGGCTAATACAATATTGCCTTTTTCATCCGGCCAGACCGAATCCGGGTGATGACCGATCCCATTTTTCAATGAATCTGATCCGACACCTTCAACAATTGGAGCACTAATATCGACTTTAGTATTTTTTAAATTAAAAACAGTCTCTTCCTCAATAGATTTTTCAGTGACTATTCGGGATTTATCAGTAATTGATTCACTCAAAACCTGAGGGCTGGTATTTTTTTTAATCGTGGACTTTACCCAATAATCAAGCCAGGGTTGAGTCATAATTGCCAAAATTGTCACGATCCAAAAAGACAATACTACCTGTAAAGACTTATAGAAGTAGTAGAAAGGCTTTTTGGGAGGCGCCACCGCTGATGGTGGAGGAAGTCTCGAAGGCTGATTTTGCGGCCCTGGTATTCTTTTAGATCTATAAATTGTATCTACAATTTTCATAACAAAAATTCCCAATTATTCTCACTACCTTTGGTAAGGCATGCATTTCTAATTGCTCTAATCAAATCCCAATGCCCTAACTTGGGAATTTCATAATTTAGGATTTATTTAGAATAATTAGGTTAATTAGGTCAACTAGGTTAATTTATTTTATCTTCCTACCTGCGAGATATCTAAAGAGTAAAAGCGCGCCCAAAAGGGTTCCTGTTCCCGTGCCCGTCCCAGCGCCCGTACCGGGGCTGGTAACGCTCGTTGTCGGCGTAGGCGTTGCTAATGTTGTCGTGGGTGTTGGGGTAACTCCTGGTGTTGGAGTCGCCTGACAATCAGCGTCTGTTTTACACGCGTCAGTCCCCGCACCGTCGGTTAGAACACAAGTTTTAGTAGCGCTACAAATGTAGTGCTGGGTAACAACAGGAGTTTGGACATAGGCTCTGTAGATGAAAACAGCGACAGTGGCTCTGGTTAGATTATCGTCTGGACAAAAATAGTATAACTTATCAGGTGGCGGGCTGGGATTTGTTTCTTCTCGGCATCCGTTAATCAGACCCGCGGCCTTGAGAGATTCGATTTCTGCAAAAAATTGATGAGTCGTCGGGACATCGACAAAAGACGGGGTCGTCGGAGGGGTAAAGTTGTTTAATAATCCTTTGGCCCTGGCGATTGCCACCGCGATCGTAAAACGCTTGGCATATTCTGTTTGAGCATCCGGACGAAAAGTTCCATCACCATTACCTGTCATAATCCCTTTGGAGTTGACGTATTCAATGTGTTTATAAGCCCAATGAGTTGTCGGGACATCGCTAAAGGTAGGCGTGGCAGGTCCGGCGGGAATGGCCGCTTCTGAGCCAGCATCGGCCCGCGCCATGACGACGGCAACAACGGCTCTGTCGGCAAAATCATCCGGTCTAAAAATACCGCTCATGGCTTTATTGGCGTTATTAAAAACGTATTCAATATATTTATAGGCAGCATTATCCGGGAGAATATCGATAAATGTCCTTGTTGTTGGGACAGGGACAGCGTCATCAGATCCGGCTTTGGCTCGGGCTAAGATGATCGCCAGATCAGATCTAATGGCTGTTTGATCAGGTCTAAATGTCCCGTCGGAGTAACCATAAACTAAACCTTTATCAGCGGCATATTCAATATATTTATAAGCCCAATGGGTATCGGGGACATCAGGAAATACCACAGGACTAGGCGGGAGAATTACGTTACTGTCTCCATTGGCAAAAGCCCTGGAGATAGCAACAACAATTGTAGCTCTATCGGCAGTATTACCAGGCTTAAATGTCCCATCAGGATAACCTTCCATCCAACCGGCGGCTTTCAAACCTTCAATCCACTGATAGTTCACGTCCGTTGCCGGAACATCTGTAAAAGAAGGTGTCGCCGGACTGGCGATTTTATCATAGGCCTTGCCGACAGCCGCGGCTAATACGCCTCGGGTAACATTGCCATCTGGTTGAAAATACATCCAGCCAAACATATAGCCCTTTTCATTGACGCCTTCAATTTCTTTAAATGCCCAATAGTTTGGAGGAACATCTTCAAAAGATTGCGTAACTACCGCGGGCTTCGGAGATTCTGCAGCCTTGGGAGTGACTTTCCCACCCTTATACATCCACCAGAAAAAAATCCCACCGGCGGCGAGGACAATAATTAAAATAATCACATAGATCCAGGTTTTAGAACTCATTTCCCCTCCCTAAGCCGCTTTGCGGCCGGGCAATCCGCCTTGAGCGGATTTAGCCTAATTCCTTAATCATTAAAATCAAAGCAAATAAATGCTATCTATTTTAATAATAGAAACCTTCGCAAGAAAAGTCAAGTAAAGAAAATTAAGCCGTCTTTTTTCTAATTTCATCTTCAATTTCTTTGGCAATTTCTTGCCCCTCAACACCTCAGGACTTGAGGCGTTCACCTCTACTATCGAATCGCTTAAACAGATTTTTTTCGAATGGTATCCTCGATTTCTTTAGCTATTTTTGGGTTTTCTTTCAAAAACGCTTTAGCGGCTTCCCTGCCTTGACCTAATTTTTCCGCACCCATCTGATACCAAGACCCTGATTTAGTGACAATTCCATGTTTAGTCGCCAAATCAATTAAATCGCCTTCTTTGGAAATACCTTCACCGAACATAATATCAAATTCCGCGATTTTAAATGGCGGCGCGACTTTGTTTTTGGCTACTTTGACCTTTACGTGATTGCCAATCGGATTTTCACCATCTTTAATTTGTTCAGTTCTTCGAATATCAAGTCTGACTGAAGCATAAAATTTCAAGGCCATCCCACCGGTGGTGGTTTCCGGATTACCGAACATCACCCCGATCTTCATGCGAAGTTGGTTAATAAAAATGATTACCGCTTTTGATCTTGAAATCGCTCCGGTAAGTTTTCTCAAAGCCTGCGACATTAGACGGGCATGCATCCCCATCATCGCATCGCCCATCTCACCTTCTATTTCGGCGCGCGGCACCAAAGCGGCCACGGAATCAATTACAATAATATCAACCGCGTTCGATCTAACCAATGTTTCGGCAATCTCCAGCGCCTGTTCTCCAGTATCCGGCTGAGAAATCAAAAGATCTTCTACATTGATACCTAATTTTCTGGCATATTCAGGGTCAAAAGCATGTTCAGCATCAATAAACGCTCCTATTCCACCCTTTTTTTGCGCTTCCGAAATAGCATGTAACGCCAATGTTGTCTTTCCACCTGATTCAGGACCATAAATTTCTATGATTCTTCCTCTTGGATAACCCCCAACCCCCAAAGCCAAGTCTAAAGAAATTGAGCCAGTTGGGATTACATCAACCTGAAGGCTTTGCTTTTCACCAAAGCGCATAATCGCGCCGCTGCCGAATTGTCTTTCGATCTGACCAAGTGCCATCTCGAGCGCTTCTTTTTTACCCTTACTAACACTATTTTCCCCTTTTTCTTCTTTCGGCGTTGCCATAATACTCCTTTGTTTTAGTTATACTTAAAACATATAACTTTTTAATATTCGGCTAAAATTTTAACAATTTTAACAGTTTCCTTTTTAAGACGATTAGTGGCTCGCAGTTCTATAGTATTTAATCCAGATTGAAGCTTCACAGTTTCGTGAAAATTGCCTTTGTCGTCTATTAAGATTACCTGATCGTTAATTTTTAAAGTCACACCGGTATCTGTTTTACCGACAACCTCCACATTGTCTTGCCTAATTACCTGGTCCGTAACTGGAGATGAAAGTTCTAAATTCGGGGCTGAGGTAAAATTTTTGATTGAATAGGAAATATATCCAATTATCCCAATTAATCCCAAAAACACTAGTCCTAAGATAATTATTCTGGGAGTTAAAAATACCCGGGATTCCTTGACTTGAGTTTTTAAAGTTATCGACCGTGGCCTGCCAATTGATCCTCTTTCTTGACGGTAGTCTCTAATTAATTCTTCTTTCGAAGCGTCGAGAAAGTCAGCGTATTTGCTTAAAAATCCGATGGTGTAAACATCTTCGGGCAACTGAGAGTAATCCCCCTTCTCAAGGGCAATTAGATACTTGAGTCTGACTTTAGTTTCTTCTTCAGCCTGTTCAAGGGATAAGTGCTGCTTTTTGCGATACATTCGCAGCTTTTCGGCTAAACTTTCGGGCGCCTTGGAATCTCTCGGATTATATAATTTATGATTTTGAAAGTCTTTCACCTTTTAATTAAACCAAAGACTTCAAAATAGTCAAATATTATTTTTTTCTAGACCTATTTAATAAACCTATGTTTGATTTTTTCCCAAAAGTCCATATTCAGAGTATTACTTTGATCGTTTTGATTGCTGCTGGTGGTGGCTTTGGTGATGGAATTTTTTAAAAACCGAGCACTGAAAAATAATCCTACACCAAAAATAATGATTAAGATGGCAATTGTTAATTTGTAGGTTCTATCCTTGATAAACATCTCGTTTTCCTCGATGTAAACATTGCGTCTTTCCGTTCCTCGACGTAAACACTGTTTTCACTTTGTATAAACTTTTAAAGACAAGTTTGCGCTTGCATCATTATTACCCCTTTGCGGGGTAGATATGGTATAAGTATTAACCTGGACAAAATATGGCATGTTTTCTAAATTTTCCATAAAAGAAATAATATTCGAGAATGTCCCTTTAACAGCCACAGTGTGGTCTAAGCTAGCGTTGGCAGTCGCTTTTTTAGTCTGACCAGGGATATTACTAGGCGCCTTGGATTGGCCTGATGCGAACGTAACAGAAATTTGAACTCCAGAAGTTTGCGCGACCTGCTCTAAGGCTCCCTGATAATCAAGCATATTTGTGGGGTCTGGCAAGGCGTTATTGATTTTATCTCTGTAAGGAGCAATTTGGTCCCAATTGGCTTGTAAATTAATGTCGATATTACTTGACTGGAGCGAAGATACTAACAGGTTTTGCTTCTGGTTGAGAGCAGTTGACCTATCTTTGATAGTCTTGATTGCCAAAAAAAGGGCCCCTGCGGTTATGACGGCGGTAATCAGTATGACCCAAAAAGACCGCTTAACCTGCCGTTTGATAACAGAGCGGGGGTCTTCAACATAAAGCCGAATACCCGCTGATGTCATCTGATAATTTTGTTCTTGATTTTTTACTGTCATGGTTGTTTTAATGAGTCTTTGTTGATCGAAAGGTTAATGGTAAAATTTATATTTTTAGTATCAGAAAAGTTTGAAGAAGGAAGCTGCACCGAAGATACGAAATCCGCCGCTGACAGTGCATCCCGAAAAGCCACTAGGGCGTCACGAGATTGAGCAACGCCGATTATTGTAACCGCATCTTGGGTTTGAGAATTTACTTGAGAGAGAGTGATTTCGGAAGTAACAAACGATTGAATACCTTTTAATACTGAAGACCAATAGGTAATTTGATTCTCAATTGTAGCTTCGGTACTGAGAATATTTTTTATTTCACTAACTTGTTGTTGGGTTTGGCTATCCTTGGCGCTAAGTTGGGCTTTAGATTTAGAAACTGTTTCTAACTGGCTGGATAGATTTTTATCTAGATAAGAAAGAAAACCAATGCTTGCGAAAAAAATTATTAAAAATAGAATACATACTGTTACAATCATATTTGCTAGGCCGCCATAAAATAGAAGAGTCCGTCTTTCTTCAGTAGCTTCCTTAGCCCCCACTGGTAAAAGCGAGAGGCTCATGTCATCTTTAGGATTAAATAGGGCTCTAATACCAGCACCGACAAGAGGCATAAAAGATACTCGGAAACCACCGATTTGAAGCAATTCAGAGGATATTACAACTTCGATATTTAATGTTTTTTTAAGATTCATAACCAATTCTGGCCGGGCGCCCGAACCGTCAAGAATAATCTTCTCAATTTTGTCTTGCTTTTTTTCGGTCAAATAAAAATTCATAACCTGGCGGATTTCTGAGACAAGATTTTTAAACTGGTCCGAAGGTTTCTGGACAATTCGTGATTCTCTCGCAAATCTGGCAAAACCATTTTTAATTATGGTATAAGATACGATCGATCCTTCGAGATTGACAATCAAGGTGTTATCGGTTTTAGCGAAAACGCGCGCGGTTGAACAACTTTTAGGTTCAATGGCGATCGGAATGATCCCAATCTGACTAAAAACCGCCAAGTATTGATTGAGCTCGTTTTTCGGAATTGAAGATACCATAACTTCCTTACCGGAAATTTTTTCCAAAGGTTCAACCTCCTGCCAGCCCCAAGAAATATTTTTAGTATCTCCCGGTAACAGACTGGCAGAATTAATATCAACCGCCTCATCTAAATCTGCCGTTTGGATATTAGGAAAAATTTTATGGGTTGTATAAATTGGACCCTCGCAAAGCGAGACTACCCAATTCGGACTTGAAAAATGATTCTTTTTAAGAAAATTTCCTAAAATCTGGGCAAAATCTTGACCCTTAATTAATCGGCTATTTAGAATAACACCTTCGGGCAGATTAATTTCGGCAATTTTTTGGATCGTTAAATTATTACCCGTTCGTCCGAGTTTAATAGCACGAATAAAATACTCATTAATTTCTAAAGCGGAAATGTCCAACAACCCTCCTTCGTCGGGTAAATCACAAATCCCAAGCACGAAACTCTAAACAATATCTAAATTCTAATTTTTTAATATTTTAAACATTGGAATTTCGGTCATTAGATATTATTTCGGATTTAGTATTTCGAATTTAGGATTTTCAATTGTATACTTCTTGCCAAGACTGAATATTTAAAATTTCGTTGGCGACAGTAACAGTAGATCTAATTTTCCGTCTTGTTTTGCCAACTTGAGCAGTTGAAGTTATTTGATACGGTGATGTTCCCGTTATTTCAATTGTACAGTTTCCGTCCGTAAGCGTAAAGGTAGGCGGAACACTCGATTGTCCACGAGATAGACGCATAAGAGTATTTTCTAGGCAAGTT
Organism: Candidatus Berkelbacteria bacterium; assembly: GCA_016844295.1. Classification (GTDB taxonomy): domain Bacteria; phylum Patescibacteriota; class UBA1384; order UBA12157; family JAENIV01; genus JAENIV01. The sequence goes on along the minus strand of JAENIV010000025.1, from coordinate 2,291 downwards.
TCCGATAGAGCGTAAGATTTTCCCGAATCGCGCGATACCAGACCAATGTTGACCTCCGAAGATCCCATTGTAGCCACGGCGATAGAAATCGCTAAAGCGGCGGCGGAAATAATCAAGATCGCCACTAACATGGCCTGTGACTTAGATTCTCTAAAATAGTGTTTTATTCCATAATTTTGCATTTTGACTTTTGACTTTTGCATTTCTCTATTATATTCCTCTTAATAAAACCGTTGTTTGAAAATCTCGAGAAAAATTATTCTGGCTAAAAACAACTTTAAATTTGATTTGGATACTTGCAGCAGTCCCATTAGTAATTTTTTCAAATATTTGCCCATTATCGATTGGTTCAATTTTGACACTGCTTTCTGTTAAAGGATTCGCGGGCCCCGCACCTTCCTGGTAAAACATCTGGCCGTTACTAAGACTAAAAGTAACCGAACTCCCATCGACGGTTAAATTTAAAGTGTTTGACGGATAAACACCACTGGCAACACTTGCGCTTTGGATAGAAACCTCAAGCCGGTCATTTAAAAACCGGGCATTTTGAGTTACCTGTGTTTGGCCTATGGAAGCACTCCGGTTTTGGGCGATTCTGGTTACCAAATCAATCATTACAACCAAAACAATCGTTGTGATTGTCAGATATATTAACAACTCAATTAATGTGACTGCTGTCCTGTTTTTAAATTTTAATTTCATTTTAATTTGCCCAATTAACTCTTACATAATCAACTTTCGGAGTAACTAACTGATCCGATGTTTCTAAGCGAATTTTATAGCGAATATACCTTGCCGGCTGAGAAGCTAAGGCAGAATAAAGATCAGCCCAGATATACTCACCCGCTGAAGTCGTGTACCAGGTTCCGGAACCGCTGGGCCCCGTCCAACTCCAGGTGCTATTATCATTATTGGCGGCCAATTGCATCCTCACGGTAGTCCCAACCGGTAAGGCTCCCACCGTTGCCCAAGAGATTTTATTTAGGCCGCCGCCTTCTAAATTCGCTGTATCAAGTGTGGAAGAGATCAACTCTCCCCAGGGGGCATGGGTGTCATTGGCGGCAATTTTTAAATAGTAGGATAGATCAACATAAGTCAGATCACTAAAACTTACTCCGGAGTTTGTCGATCTGGTTGTGACCGCATCAGTGCCGCTCCAATTTAAAGCGATATATTCGGGTAAGTTGGGATTGGATTCGTTTACTATCAAGTAATTTCGAGTTAGATTTGAACCCGGGGACGAAAAATAAAGTCTGAATAAATGGCCCGCCGGCAAAGTCACGTTCGAGACGAAATTATGGTCTATCCAGACAAAGGTCGTCGTAACTTGCGCCGGTGTAATAAAGGTTTCATTAACTAAATTACCACCGGCTGTGACGTCTTCCAGGGTAACATATAAATTATCAGCCGCCTGGTTATTGTTTGATGCCGCGACATATAAACCAACACCGGAAGCTAAGGTATCGTTAGCAACCGTAAACGCCTCACCTTCAAAATTGGCGCCTCGGATATTCCGGTTGGCAAAATTATCATATGGGTTTCCCTCATAGGTTATATCTGTAAACCTCATGACATATATCGGCTGCTGCGATAAAGTTGTCCAGGAGGCGCCGTTATAGTGCAAAGTTGTTGCCGAAGCATCACCGACGTCGTTTTTAGGGATTAAATTATTGTTCGGCAAGGTGGATTGAAAATTAATGTAACGGTTGCCTGCCGGGGCGCTTCCCGAATCGTACTGGATAACTAAATGATAAGTAGTGCCGACATTTATTGTCGCCGATGAGGTTAAATTTACCGTTTGCCAGCCAGTAGTGTTTAAACTTGCGGTTCCAGAACCTAAATAAATACCGCTGGGATTACCGCTCAAATCACCTTGAATTCCGTATCGATAAGTTACTTGGTTGCCTCTTTGAACTTCATTTACATATACTCTCACTTGATTTACAGTTCCGTTTTTTTGGGCTGTAAAGCGCATTGAATCCCGCAGATTAGATGCATTTAGACGTCCAATACTAGTTAAAGAAGTTGTGATAAATTTATTGCCCCGGTTGGTTGTCCCGGCAGGGATTTTGGCTAATTGTAGTTGGCCCGAAACCGTACTATTAATATCACCGGCTGGGACTGAATTTGTTGTCACAGAAAAATATTTATTACCGGGTGGGCTCTGCCAAACAGCCTGGCCGCCTCCCCCCGACCAATCCGTTTGTTCCCATAAGGAATTTTTGTGTCTGGTAAAGTAATCCGTCAGCTGAATTCCGCTTGAAGACGGCCAGGAAACGCTCACGGTTATT